>DATIRG010000001.1:0-1609 GCA_035470005.1 Lutibacter sp.
AGCATGCAAATTCAAAAACTGGAAGAAGAACTTGGTGTTATCATATTTGACAGAAGCCGAAATCCGATATCAACAACTGATGTCGGGGAACAACTTATCCGTCAGGCAAAAATAATTTTAGAAGAACGTGATCGGTTTCAGAATATTATTGAAAATGTTAAAGGTGAGTTTAGCGGAATTCTAAGAATTGGAATAATTCCCACTATCGCTCCATTTTTACTTCCGCTTTTTCTGAAATCGTTTATAGATAAATATCCAAAAGTAGAATTAATATTCGATGAACTTACCACAAATGAAATTGTTTCCGGGATTCATAAATCAACTTTAGATTTTGGAATTTTAGCGCTGCCAATTTATGATTCCGGTATTATTGAAGAACCTTTGTACTATGAACCATTTGTTGCATTCATTCCGGAAAAACACAAATTGTTTAGTAAAGAAAAAATTAGTGTTGATGATTTGTATGTAAATGATTTGTTGCTTTTAAAAGAAGGACACTGTTTACGTGAACAAACACTTAAAGTTTGCCGAACTTCTGAAAAAGAATGGAGAGATGATCATAATAAAATTCTTTTTGAATTTGGTAGTCTTGATACTTTAATAAATTTAGTTCAGCAAAATTTTGGAATAACTTTGTTGCCATATTTATCTGTAAAGTTTATGAAAGATGATTCTCAATTAAATCTGGTAAGAGAGTTTAATAAACCGGTTCCCAAAAGAGAAATAGGACTTGTTTATAGTAAATCATTTATAAAGAAACAGCTAGTTAATGCACTCAAAATGGAAATTTTAAGTGTTGTTCCAAAAGAATTAATAGATAAAAAAGAAGGGTTGATAATTCATTAATATGTTTACAATAAAACGGAAAATAAATTTTTTTGATTGCGATCCAGCAGGAATAATTTTTTACTCAAGGATATTTGAGTTCTGTCATTCAGCCTACGAACAAATGATTTCCAGTTTTAATCTTAAGGAAAATTACTGGATGAATGACGATTATGTTGTTCCGATTATTCACTCAGAAAGTGAATATGTAAAACCAATAAAATATGGTGATGAGATTGCTATTAATGTTCAGGTTTCTCAATTGAAAAAATCTTCTTTCGAATTAACTTATGTAATTAAGAGAGAAAGTACACTTTGCTGTCACGCAAAAACGGTTCATGTTTTTGTGGATAAAAAGAGTTGGAAGAAAAAAGAAATGTACGAAGATTTAACAGAAGGGTTAACTAAGCACAAAGTTTAAAACATTTTCTTGATTTTTTCTCGATCTAGTTTTCCTAAAGATGTTTTTTGTAGTTCATTTACAAAGAAAAACTGTTTTGGAATTTTATATCCAGCAAGCTTTTGTTTTAACAATTCTTTAATCATTTTATCATTAATGGAATTATCGTCTGAAACGATTGCACACACAACAATTTGTCCCCAAGTTTTATTTTGTTTTGGAAATACACAAGCATCTTTTATAAAAGGAATTTGAAGTAAAGCTTTTTCAACTTCAATTGGATTGACATTTTCTCCGCCTGTTATGATTAAATCATTTCTTCTTGCTTCAATAAATAAATATCCTTCAACATCCACAAATCCTAAATCACCGGAATGATAAAAA
>DATIRG010000002.1:0-4830 GCA_035470005.1 Lutibacter sp.
ATTTAGTTCGTTGTTTTTTAGAGTTGTCATGGGGGGGTATTGTTTTTTAACCATAAAAAAATCTATTTTCTATGGGAATTAGGGTTCTGTGTACAACAATCTTAAATACTATGTAACTTTTTTATCTAAGTGATATCAAGGAAATGAAAATCCTGTCAGGGGTAAATCAAGGGCAGTTGTATAAATTTAGGGTACTTTATAGCTGCATTTTGAAAATCTGACAGGATAAAATCAAAAATGTATATTTTATTAACGAAAATTGAGTTTTTCGCTAAGAATGCCTATTTATTGACTGCTTCAGTCTTTGGCATCTTTTTATCAACAAATTCATTAACGTCGCTTTTTAGCTTGTTAAATTTTTTATTGGCCATGTCTATATTTTTACTGAATTTTTTTTCCAGTTTTTTTTCGTAATCTTTACCTTTTTTGGTAATTTTTTTTCTTGTATCCTTACCTTTTGCCGGAGCAAATAAAAGACCCGCAACGGCACCTGCGGCAATACCTGCCAATAATCCTAATACTACTTTTCCTGAACTCATATATTTTGTTTTTAAATTGAATTATAATAATAACGTGTACAAAGATCAAAGTATTACTGTGTAAAAGTGTTACACAATTAATGCAAAGAGTTACATGATTCACATATTTAGCGAATTGTTTTCTAATATAATTCAGTAAAAAATAGCAGGGCAGAAGACAACTTAATTTTGAATAAACAGAAGCGGTTCAAAGGCAAGTTGTGTTTCAATTTTACGACACATTTTTATTGTTGTTGCCATTGTCATTGATTTTACTGCCGTTGGATTTTAGAGCTTCCAAAAGTTTCTTAACATTAACCGTTGCATAAGTAGATGAATAATCTGACATCGCATAAGGGATAATCAGATCGTCGTTATGAATAATGGAGCCACATGAATAAATAACATTTGGCACATAACCTTCTCTTTCCAATTCATTTGGAACCATCAACGGTTCGGTTAATCTTCCAATCTCAATTTCCGGGTTGTCAAGATCATACAATGAAGCGCCTAAAGTATATTCTCTCATGGAACCAACTGCATGGGTAATAACCAGCCATCCGTCTTTTGTCTCAATAGGTGAACCGGCATTGCCAATTTGTACAAGTTCCCAAGGATATTGGGGTTGTTGTATTATTTTAGCGTCGTTCCAAATATTAATTTTATCTGAATACGCAATATAATTATTAACTCCGTCGATACGACAAAGCATCACATACTTTCCATTTATTTTCCTTGGAAATAAGGCCATTCCTTTGTTACGGGCAATTTCGCCATTAATAGGCAATATCTTAAAATTATAAAAGTCGGTTGTACTGATTAACTTAGGAAGAATGGTCATCCCGTCATAAGCAGTGTAAGTTGCATAATAGGTTATTTCTCCATTATCATCGGTGAATTTAACAAACCGAGCATCTTCAATACCTTTTTTTTCTGTGGCAGATATGGGAAAAATAACCCTTTCTGAAATGGCTGAATCGATTGAAAAATGAATCTCGTAATGTGCGGAAGCCATCCATAACATTTTGTTTATAATTTTAATCTGATCTTCAGTAATTTCAGGGTCTTTAATTGCTATTTCAAGACGCGTTGTCAATTCCTCATAAGTAAAACTTTCGCCCAATTGATCTAAAATAAAATCAGGAGAAACAATTTTGAGCGGATCTTGTATTTTAACCATTTTGTCTAAAACTGCCGAAGGAATCACATTTAAAGTGTCTTGCATTTCAACAGGGTTATCTATAATTTCAGGAGGAATAATTGTTCCATGGTCCTGCATTTCGTTCAGTTTTATCTGAAAACTTTTTTTGTCGTAAACTGTCTGAATAATTTTATCTGCTTCGGCAAGCATTTTACCAACAGTTTCAATACTTAGGTTGCTGTTTTTGTCGAGAATTCCTGTACGGAATACAACAGAGGAAATATGTCCTTCACCGGTGGCCCGGAAACTTATAATTACCCTTTTCTCTTTGGTTCTTAATTCTGACTGATCAGGATGTTCCATAACGGACGGATTAAAAAAAGCAGCTGATTCAATGGAATATTCCATGGTAAAATAAGATCCTATAAGGGCTTTCTGAGCGATACTGAGATCTTCTTCATTAACTTCAATCTTTTCAAATATGGGAGCCAGTTTGTTAAAATGGTTCTCAAATATTCGTGAAATATTTCTGTGTCTTCTGGAATAACCTCTAAGTAACTGACTTATGGCTGTATTCACTTCTTTTTCAGACATTGCCAAAACTTGTCTTATGATATTTTCGGATCTTTCATCATTTAAGTGAAGAAAACGTGCGATTACTCTGGAAGGATCTGGAGAAAATATATTCTTTTTTCTTGTTATGGCTACTTGCATAGTGTTAATTTGAATGTTATTAGTTTATTTTGAGCTAATTAACAATATTATTGTTTTATGATAAAATTCAAGCTTTGTGTATTAAAACACAAAAATCCGTTCTAAATAGAAACGGACGTTTGAGTTTTATAAGTGAGATAGTTACTTTTATAAATACAATATTGTCAGCATCAGAAACTTTAAGGACTGAATAAATTAAATGTTTTTGGCATTACATTCTATCCATATACCAATTTAATTGTTTTTCTATTTTTTTAAGTTCGAAAATGGCTGTTATAATTTTTTGAAGTCTCACAAAAGCAGTTTCGCTTTTTACCACATAATCAAATGCCCCATGGTGCATACAGCTGATAGCAATGTCAATTTTATCTTGTGAAGACAACATAACTACCGGAATATTTGGATTTTCGACTTTTATTTTGTCTAATGTCTCTATACCGTTCATTGCGCTTTCATCAACACCATCCAGATAAAAATCTAAAATGACGACATCAGGGTTGTGCGATAAATTTTTAAGACACATTTCTCCTGTAGGGTAAGTTTCAATCTCAAAATCCCCATGCTGATGAAATTCAATTTCCATTAATTTTAAGTATACTGCATCATCATCTACAAGAAAAAGTTTTATCTTGCCATCAGGCAGATTGGTTTTAAGATTTTTAGTCATTATTGAATGTTTTTAAATGCATTAAATTCTATTTCTAATTCATTGCAAGCTTGCATGCAAACTTTTTCAAGTTTCATCACTATTTCTGTTATGTCGCCAGTTTGTTGCTGTGCGCTTGCATATTCCTGAACTTTTATAGCCATATTTTCAAAATCAACGCTAATCCCCATAATTGAAAATGAAGGAATCATTTTATGAACGGTCTCATGCAATGATTTCCAATCTTTATCAATTAAGCTTTGTTTCATAGTGTTAATTAACGGCGGTGTTTGTTCCAGATAAAGCGAAATCATTTCCATCATCAGCACCCGATTTGATTTAGTTCGAACGTTTAAATAATTTAAATTGGTATATTTAGCGATTAGGCTATGTTCAGGCTTGCTTATCTCCGGCTCAAAATTTTTGGCGGTTTTTTTCAAATAGGAGAGCATTTTAGTGTATAATAATCGCTCATCTACCGGCTTGGCAATATAATCGTTCATCCCAACAGCTTTGCATTTGGCCAAATCAACGGTGGTAACATCTGCAGTTAATGCCAATATTGGAATGGTTGAATTCATGGTGTTTCTAATGTATTCCGTTGCTTCAAATCCGTTCATTTCCGGCATCTGCAAGTCCATTAATACTAGATCATACTTTTTGGTTTGCATTTTTTCGATGGCTTCTTTCCCATTACTGGCAATATCACATTCAAATCCAAAATCATCCAAGAGTGTTCTCATTAACAATTGATTGAGCGCGATGTCTTCAACCACTAATATTTTTACGTTAGTTAACTCCGAATCCAAAGTTACCATTTCCAATTCTAATTCAGCATCTGCTTTTGTTTTCAAAAAACTTAAGGCAAAGCTAAATGTTGAGCCTTCATTTTCTTTACTTGTTACAGAAATGCTTCCGCCTTGGGGTTCTATTAATTGTTTAACAATGGCAAGACCCAATCCGGTTCCTCCATATAATCTTGATGTGCCGCTTGATGCCTGTTGAAAATTTTCAAAAATGGTGTCTATTTTATTTTCTGGGATTCCAATTCCGGTATCTTTAACCGAAAATTCAATGGTCACTTTTTGATTGTCTTCACTTTGCATTTTGGCGCTTACCGTAATTTTTCCTTTTTGAGTAAACTTTACGGCATTACTTACCAAATTCATAATAATTTGGTGCAATCTTACTGGATCGCCAACTACAACGCTTGGTATGTTTTCGTCGTAAACTTTTACCAATTTCAAATTCTTTTCGTAAATTTTGGTTTCGAAAAGATGAAGCATTGCAGAAATGGATAAAGACAATTTAAACGGTATTTGTTCGAATGTCATTTTTCCTGCATCTACTTTTGCCAAATCAAGGATGTCATTGATAAGCACAATAAGCGCGTCACCGCTTATTTTTATAGCTTTTAAATATTCTTTTTGTTTGGCAGTCAATTCTGTTTTTAACACCACTTTTGTAAAGCCGATAATCGCATTCATTGGTGTACGAATTTCATGGCTCATATTCGACAAAAATTGCTGTTTTGCCTTCATGGCGCCTTCTGCAAGAATGGTCGCGTTTTCTGCTTTAATTTTAGCTTGTTCTGCAATTTCTGTTGCCAATTCGGCAAAAACAATTGCTTCTGTCAATTCTGTTGCGATTTTTTTCTGTTCGGTAACATCACGCGCAACAATTACAACGCCTTCTACATTTCCGTCATCATCTTTATAAACCGATCCATTAAACAACACATCGGGTAGTTTACCATTTTTGTGACGAAGCGTCAACGGAAAATTGTTGACAGATCCTTTTGCAAATACTTC
>DATIRG010000003.1:0-1794 GCA_035470005.1 Lutibacter sp.
CCATTGACGTTCATGGAGATTTGGTAAATGAAGAGGAGGCAAAACTTTTTGCGCCAGGTATGTATGTGGAAACAGAAATTTTAACAGGTACTGAAAAAATGCTCGCTTTGCCGCAAGAAGCAGTTGCAAACATTGAGAATGATTTTTTTGTATTGGTTAAACAAAGTGCAACTTCATTTAAACGAATGCCGGTTAAAATTGGTGCAACCGACAATGGTTTTGTGCAAATTATCAATGCTGAAGATTTTGATTAAAATACAGAATTCTTAACGAAAGGCGCCTTTAATTTAATTTCAGAATAAGCCATGAACCTAGAAAAAGCAATACAAACAGAAATAGATACCGCATTTCTTTACCACCAAATGGTGAAACTTTCGGAAGATGAAGAATTGAAAATTTTTTATGGAGCGATGGCCGCCATAGAAAATAGGCACGTAGAAAAATTCTATGCCAAAATAGCCGACTATAATCCTAATTATAAACTGGCAGGTCCATCAATCAGGGCAAGAATCATTGCCAATTTGGGAAAACGATTTGGCGCCAACATTATTTTAAGCACCCTTACCAATACTGAAAAAAGCATGTCTCTGGCAGCTTTGAATAAAAAACAAAAAAATAAAGAACCCATAATTGGAAGCGAAGCGCGGCATTTTAACATTCTTAAATCGATGGAATCTTTTACGGGTGAAGGCATAGGAAAAATTGAGGGAAGACACAGAACCGTTGGCGGTAACGCATTAAGAGCCGCAGTTTTAGGCGCTAATGACGGATTGGTTTCCAACCTGAGTCTGGTGATGGGAGTTGCTGGCGTAACCATGGAAGGCAACGGCGTTTTGATTGCCGGATTGGCAGGATTGCTCGCAGGCGCAATTTCTATGGCTTTGGGTGAATGGATTTCTGTTCGAAGCTCTCAAGAGCTTTATGAACGCCAAATAGAACTTGAATTTGAGGAAATAGAAAACAATCCGGAAGAGGAAAAACAAGAATTGATTCTTTTGTATCGCGCCAAAGGTTTTAGTGAAGAAGAAGCCACAAATGCCGTAACACAAATTTGGGACGACCCGGAAAAGGCAAAACAAGTGCTTGTAACGGAAGAATTGGGCATCAATCCTGATGAATTGGGCGGTTCGGCTTGGGAAGCAGCTTTTGCTTCTTTTTTCCTTTTTTTAATTGGGGCCATCATTCCGGTGTTTCCTTTCTTTTTTGCAAATGGATTCAACGCCATAATTTATAGTGCCATTGCGAGTACCTTCGGGTTATTTGGCATTGGGGCAGCAATTACGCTAATTACTGGAAAATCATTTGTGAAATCGGGACTCCGACAAGTGTTGTTCGGTTTGGCGGCAGCAGCCGTAACATTTGGAATAGGACATTTAATTGGTGTATCAATTGCAGGTTAAAGCCCCCTAACCCCCAAAGGGGAATTATTAAAACATTAAACATTAAAAGTTTAACAAACATCTAACATTTAACGAATAAAAATCTTAAAAACAGCATATTATGAACGAAGCGCATTTTCATTTGGTGGTCAATCATTTGCCGATTGTTGGTATTTTAATTGGTATATTGGTTTTGCTCAGTGGTTTTTTATTGAAAAAATCAGAGGTAAAAATTACGGCTTTAGGCATTTTTGTTTTCAGTGCATTGGCTTCAATCGCTGCTTTTTATTCGGGGGAAGGTGCAGAAGAAATTGTGGAAAGAATTCCAGGGATAAGCAAAACTTTGATCAATCAGCATGAAGAATCTGCTGAATTATTTTTTACTGTAATTTTAATTTTAGGAGGCGTTTCATTG
>DATIRG010000004.1:0-2562 GCA_035470005.1 Lutibacter sp.
TGAAGTTGATTTTTCGGAAACCGATTTATCCAATGCTGTATTTAACAATTGTGATTTGATCGGAAGCATTTTCAAGACTTCAATTTTGGAAAAAACAGATTTCAGAACTTCCTATAATTACAGCATTGATCCTGAATTGAATCGGATGAAAAAAGCCAAATTTTCATTGCAGGGCTTGCCGGGTTTGTTGCGAAAATATCAGATTGAAGTGGAATAATTCTATAAAAAACGTCGCAATTGCGACGTTTTTTTATGCTTGTTTTATAGGAATTAACTTTTCTTTCTAAGCAATCCTGACCAAGCAGACTTGAATTCAGCATTTCCTGATAACAAAGTTTTAATCAAACTATTTTTTAATTGTTGTTAAAAGAAATGCTTCCGTAACTCGATTTTATTGAAATTTGGTTTCCTGAATTTGGTGAATTGTAATAGCCTTCGTAATATTTTGAAGTGGGCTTTTCAATTTCCTTGTTGAATGTAAAACGATCTCCGTGTTTAAATCCGCTATAACTCAATGCTGCCGTAATATCAAATGAAGCATTGGGATGTAAACCAAGTTTTACGTGCGTATAAGACGATTGGATGTTTAATTCTTTTAAACGCTGACCCAATTGCTCAATTTTTAATGAACCATAGTCTAAATTGAAGACGCCCGAAACAAGTAATTTACCAACGTTTAAATTCATATAATCGCTTGTTCCATTCATGTTTTCGGCATCGCCGATTTTTAAACTTCCGTAATCGCATGCATAATTTAAACGGTCAACGCTGCCGAATGACAGATGTGAATAGTCCGCATTTAATTCAATCCTGCCCGCCTTATCAATTTTCAGGGTTGAATAATCGGCATTAATAGTGCCATTTCTCATAAAGGAAATAGTGGAATTATTGGTGTAATCTATATTAATGCTGTTTGATGCATTTAACAATTCACCAATATTTATTTTGCCGTAATCACAATTGATGGTTGCTTTTCCTTCCAGTTTGTTGAGGTTAATGCTGCCGTAATCATTGGATAAATTTACATGGTTGGTGATGGGCATTTTAATTTGGTAATTGATCTCCATGTTCACATTATTTTTGTTGCCCCACCAATTCCACGAAGCCGAACTTTTCTCAATCATTGTTTTTGCGGAAACATACGTTGAATTTGCATCAAATTCAACAGTTATTTCCTCCAAACGCTTTTTAACTTTGTCCTCATCATCGCCATTGGTTGTAATTTTTACAACGACTTCTATGTTGTTTTCATTCCAGGTGACAATATCAATGTTACCGTACTTGTTTGAAACATTTAAAGTGGCGTCTTTGGTAACTTTAAACGCTTTGGCAATCGTTTTATTTTTGGTGTATTTTCCATTTTTTTCCGTGGCAAAAATGGCCAATGGTAATAGTAAAAAAAGAAGAAAAAGTTTAGCTGAATTTTTCATTGTTTTGTATTTTTAATTGTTTAACATCTTCTATTTGAGTCAATAAACTTTGAAGCACTTCAATGCGTTGTTGAAAATTTGCGATCATTGCGTAAATAATTCTCTTGTCTTCCGTACTTTCTTTTAGCACTAAAGTGAGCGCCTGATATTCTTTTTCAAGTTTATTTAATTGTTGCAACCCGTCACGAATGATTTGTTCTGTATCCGGATTTCGTTCTTTTTCTATAGTAGCCAGTTCTTTTTCAATAGTGGCGATAAAATAATTTTGGGTTTCACCCATTTCTGATGAGACTTTCGCCAGTTCCATTCCCTGTGTTGAAAATGATGAACCTAGCCAAACACCAAAAATCAAAATTACGGAAGCCGCAATAGCAATGATAGGCCACAGTTTTAAAAGAATATTAGGCTTTTTACCCTTGTTCAATTTTGCTTCAAACCTGCTGAAATGACCTGCATTTGGCTCATTCACATCAAATTGATTTTCCAGTTTCTTAAATATTTTTTCTACATTATCTTGCATAACTTTCATATAAAAGTTGTCTTAATTTATTTTTTGCCCTTGAAATGGTGGTTCGGGTATTTTCATAACTGATGTCCATAATTTGGGCAATTTCTTCACAATCATATCCCTCAATTAAATTTAAAGTCAGCGCCACTTTATAATTACTTTTTAGCGTTGCCAGTTTATTTAAAATATCGCTAACATTCAGTTCTGCACAGTCATAACTGTCTTCTTCAACATCCTTTATGGTAACTTTTTCAAGCGGAACCGTTTCAAATTTATTTTTCTTTCTTAATGCGGTGATGCTGTTGTTAATCACTATTTTTTTTAGCCAGGCACCAAAAGTTACCTGTTCGCTAAAGGAATCTAATTTTGTAAAAGCCGCTAAAAACGATTCCTGCATCACATCTTCCGCTTCAAATGGATCGTTCACAATTCTAAAAGCCGTATTATACATCGCTTTATAGTAAAGTTTATAAATCGCAAATTGGGCTTTGGCATCGCCTTTTTTGCATCCTTCCAAAAGTTGGTTAATATCTTGATTCACTTTGTTCAAAATCGATTTCTATTAAAAAGACAACATTATTTTTAAAGTGTTACACTTTTATTTAAAATTACTAAAAAAATAAT
>DATIRG010000005.1:0-9243 GCA_035470005.1 Lutibacter sp.
TACATTTAAGCAATGCGATGAAGATGGCGTGGCAGATGGTTTTACCGATTTTAATTTGAATGAAGCAAATGACTATTTAACATTGGGCGTTACTTCTTTGTCCGTTACCTATCATAAAAGCCTATCCGATGCAAATTCGGGAGCAAATACCGTTCCTGCAAGTCCGTTTTCAAACGCCATACAATCCAACGTTTTTGCAAGAATTAAAAATACAAACGGCTGTTTCAGGGTTGCCCAGGTAAATTTATTGGTTTCTTCGACTTCATTTGACGAAAGCTATTTGAAAATCGCTAATCAATGCGACAACGATGGCGAAATTGATGGATTCAGGCTTTTTAATTTGGCTGAAAATTCGGATGCAATTAAGGCGCAATTTCCAACAGGGCAAAATTTGAGTGTTACTTATTATCGAAATTTAAAAGATGCGCAGTTGGAACAAAATGAAATCAGCCAAAACCAACCATTTAGAAACGAAACTGCTTTTAACCAAACATTGTATGTTCGGGTTGAAAGCGATGATAATGGTGAATGCTTCGGATTTGGCCCTCATTTAAAATTGGTGGTGGAACCGAGGCCAGTTTTTGAATTGGATGAAAGCGTCATTTATTGTTTGAACTTACCGCCTATTACGGTTTCAACCTTTGACGCGCAAGGAAATTACACCTATGAATGGAAAAATGAAAACGGAACGGTGGTTGGCAGCGGTCCGTTTTTGGAAATTTCCGCTGCAGGTGACTACAGTGTTATTGCAACTTCTGCTGAAGGATGCGATTCCTTTTCCAAAACCATCAAAGCGATTCCTTCCGTAATTGCGACCATTACCCAAAATGACATTGCCGTTGTAGACGATTCCGCAAACAATTCCATCACCATCAACACCGCCAATCTGGGTATTGGAGATTATGAATTTTCTTTCAACGATCCGTATGGAACTTATCAGGATGAACCCTATTTTCAAAACATAACGCCTGGTATTCACACCATTTATGTTCAGGATAAAAACAGCTGCGGCATTGCTCCCATTGAGGTTTCGGTGATTGGCTATCAAAAATTCTTCACGCCAAATAACGATGGCCAAAATGATACCTGGAATGTGTTGGGTGTCAGTGAAAACTTTTACCAAAGTGCCACTGTTTATATTTTTGACCGGTTTGGTAAACTTATCACTGAAATTGATTTGTACAGTGACGGCTGGAACGGATTGTTTAATGGCAACTATTTGCCGTCAACCGATTATTGGTTTTCAGTTGAACTGGTTGACCTTAAAGGAAACGTCAGGGTGAAAAAAGGGCATTTTAGTCTGATTAGAAGGTAATCAATACTTAATCAAAACAGCTTTTTGCCGGCCATTCACCATATACGATTTTACATCCGGAATATCCTCGGATTCGAATTTTGCGTTTCCTGAACTCTTTGGATTTTTGCCATCCGCAGAAATAATTTCAAAAATCAATTCGTCATTTATTTTGGTGTAAGTGGAAATTATATAGGAATCCATCACTTTAAAAAAACTGGTTAATATGTCCATTTTAAAAAAAGCATCAATCACAATCGTGTTTTTTTCATCGATTACATATTTTCCGATTTTGGCATCAACTATTTTAAGTTCATAATCGCGCTTATCTTCTTTACCTTTAAAATCATAAATGATTTTAAATTGATAAACAGAATCTGATTTTTGCAGAATATCCAGTTTCATCATGAGTTTCATTCTAACGGAATCTACCCCAAAAATTTGCAGTTCCCCTTTATAATTGCCTTCCCACGATTTTGGAAAAACTGTTTGGGAAAATAAATTGCTGCTTAACAGCAAAAACACCAAACATAGTTTTACGGTAATTTTCATCGATTTTATTTTTATTATCTTATTCTTAAACGAAATTTAAAAATACCTATTTTTTTTGAATTGGCTGTTTTTTGATTGGCATTAAAGATTCGTTAAATATGTTACAGTCCATAAAAACTAGAGAATTTAGTTTATTTTTGCAAAATGCTATTTCAATTAGAATCGAATTTTAAACCTACCGGCGACCAGCCCGAAGCCATCAGGCAATTGGTTGAAGGATTGAATTCCCAAGAAAAATTCCAGACATTGCTGGGAGTGACAGGTTCGGGAAAAACATTTACTGTGGCCAACGTGATTCAGCAAGTGCAAAAACCAACCTTGGTGCTGGCGCATAACAAAACCTTGGCGGCACAGCTTTATTCGGAATTTAAGCAATTTTTCCCCAGCAACAGCGTCGAATATTTTGTTTCCTATTACGATTATTATCAGCCCGAAGCGTACATTCCAACCACAGGAACTTTTATTGAAAAAGATTTGTCCATCAACGAGGACATCGAAAAATTGCGAATCAGTGCTTCTTCTGCCCTGCTTTCAGGACGAAGAGACGTCATTATAGTGGCTTCCGTTTCATGTATTTACGGAATTGGGAATCCGGTTGAATTCAAGAAAAACATTATTTATGTTGAAGTGGGCCAGGCCATTTCACGCACCAAATTTCTCCACCAGCTGGTGGCAAGTTTGTATTCGAGAACCGAAGCTGAAATCAGCAGCGGAACTTTTAAAGTGAAAGGCGACACCATTACCGTTTATCCCTCTTATGGCGAACATGCCTTCAGAATTCACTTTTTTGGCGATGAAATTGAAGAAATTGAAAGCTTCGACGTGACCAACAATCTGGTGGTGGAAAAATTTGAACAAATCACCATTTATCCGGCCAATTTGTTTGTGACTTCACCCGATGTGTTGCAAAATGCCATCCATAATATTCAAGAAGATTTGATGAAGCAATTTGAGTATTTTAAAGAAATCGGCAAACATCTGGAAGCAAAACGCCTTAAAGAACGCACGGAGTTCGATCTGGAAATGATTCGCGAATTGGGTTATTGCAGCGGCATTGAAAATTATTCCCGTTATCTCGACGGCAGGGCACCCGGAACAAGACCTTTCTGTCTGCTCGACTATTTTCCCGAAGATTATTTGATGGTGATTGATGAAAGCCATGTGACGATTCCACAGGTTCATGCCATGTACGGCGGCGACCGCTCGCGTAAGGTAAATTTGGTGGAATACGGATTCCGATTGCCGGCAGCGATGGACAACCGTCCGCTGAAATTTGAAGAATTTGAAGCGATTCAGAATCAGGTTATTTTTGTGAGCGCCACACCGGCCGATTATGAATTGCAAAAAACAGAAGGTGTTTTTGTGGAACAGGTCATTCGTCCAACCGGATTGCTGGATCCAGAAATTCAGGTGCGCCCTAGCATCAACCAAATAGACGATTTAATTGAAGAAATTCAGTTGCGGGTGGAAAAAGACGAACGCACGCTGGTGACCACACTGACCAAAAGAATGGCGGAAGAACTGACGAAATATTTAAGCAGAATCCAAATTCGCTGCCGTTACATTCACTCTGATGTGGATACGTTGGAGCGTGTTGAAATTATGCGCGATTTGCGTTTGGGCATTTTTGATGTGTTGATTGGCGTGAATCTTTTGCGCGAAGGTCTCGATTTGCCGGAAGTTTCTTTGGTGGCAATTTTGGATGCCGATAAGGAAGGTTTTTTGCGCTCGCACCGTTCCCTCACCCAAACTATTGGCCGTGCCGCAAGAAATATCAATGGAATCGCCATTATGTATGCCGATAAAATGACCAACAGCATGCAACTCACCATCGACGAAACCAACCGTCGCCGCGAAAAACAAATTGCCTACAACACCGAAAATAACATCACACCTACCCAAATTGTGAAGAGCATCGAAAATATTATGCGGCAAAATACGGCTTCAACCTATAATTTTGAAAATTTGGCCAACATTGCCGCCGAAGAAAAAATGGATTATATGACGAAGGCCGAATTGGAAAACAGCATTCGCGAAAAACGTAAACAAATGGAAGAAGCCGCCAAAGCACTTGACTTTATCGCTGCCGCAAAATTGCGTGATACCATTAAGAAATTGAAAGAGCGGATTTAGTTGTCGGTTGTCGGTTGTCTGTTTTTGATTATTGGCCATATAAAAAAAAGTTTTATGAAACGAATTTCATAAAACTTTTTATTATTTATATTTGAAAAGAAAACTTTTAACTTTTAACAAAAAAACTAGTTTCCTTTTTTATAATCTGCCAAAAACTGGGCCAGGCCAATATCAGTCAATGGATGTTTCAACAATCCCATAATGGCGGATAAAGGTCCGGTCATCACATCAGCACCTAATTTTGCACAATCGATAATATGCATGGTGTGACGCACTGAAGCCGCCAAAATTTCGGTTTCATACCCATAATTGTCGTAAATAAGTCTTATTTCAGAAATAAGATTTAATCCGTCCGTAGAAATATCATCCAGCCTTCCAATAAAAGGAGACACATAAGTTGCGCCTGCTTTAGCGGCCAACAATGCTTGTCCGGCCGAAAAAACCAAGGTCATATTCACCCTGATTCCTTTATCGGTAAAATATTTACAGGCTTTAATTCCATCAGCAATCATCGGTAATTTAACCACAATTTGCGGATGCAAATCGGCCAAAGCTTCCCCTTCTCTCACCATTCCGTCGAAATCGGTTGCAATCACTTCGGCACTTACATCGCCATCAACAATATTGCAAATTGCCACATAATGTTTTAAAATATTGTCTTTTCCCGTAATGCCTTCTTTGGCCATTAGGGAAGGATTTGTGGTTACGCCATCTAAAACGCCCAATGCTTGTGCTTCTTTAATTTGCGCCAGGTTTGCTGTATCAATAAAAAATTTCATGTGTCGTGATTATTAGTTTATACTGAATTGTTTCTTTGCAAAAGTACTTAAATGATTACAATTTGAAGTGATTCATGAGCATCTTTTCATAAACTTTATCAGGCAATATTCTTTTCAAAATAATAGAAAATTTTTGCATAAAATCGCCCACCTTGTAATGAATATCAGGTTTTGATGTGTTTATGATTTTATAAATGGCTTCCGCCATCTGGATCGGATTGCTTCCGCTGTCCACATGAACATTCATTAAATCCAGGTTTTTTTGATAGTCTTCTTTATACGAAGAATTTTCAAAAACCGGCGCGTGGTATCGTCCAGATGCTATATTTGTGGCAAAATCGCCAGGTGCCACATTGGTCACTTCAATGCCAAAACCTTTAACTTCCATCCGAATCGCTTCCGTCACAATTTCCAAAGCGCCTTTTGTTGCTGAATAAATGCCCCTGAACGGCAATCCCATATAACCTGCAATTGAAGTTACATTGATAATCAGTCCGCTGTTTTGTTTTCGCATTTGAGGCAACACCGCTTTCATCATTTCTATCGGGCCAAAAAAATTGGTTTCAAAAACGTTGCGCATTTCATCAGTCGGCGTTTCTTCAATAGGCCCGGTAATGCCCATTCCTGCGTTGTTGATCAAAATATCGATACGGCCTTCCGCAGCAATGATATCCTCAACAGCTTTTAGAATGGTTTCCTTAAGATTGACATCCAAAGCAATTAAGCGAAACGGATGATTTGCGATGTTATCCGGATTTCTGCTGGTTCCGTAAACGATGAACCCTTTTTGTGTTAAAAATTCACCGACGGATTTCCCGATTCCCGAAGAACCTCCCGTAATTAAAACGACTTTATTTCTCATTGAAAACTTAAAATATTAAATAATTGAAAATTAGGCCTGCCCGCCTTTTTGGTGGGCGTTACCACAAGGGTCGGGCTATGCGCTTCAATCTTTTTTATCGGCAAAAAGCCTCAAAAAAATATTTTCACTTCTATCCCTAACGCAAAAAATTATGCCAATCAGCATTCAGCTAAAATTGCAATCTATAATTAGTAATCAAAAGTAAGGTATTTGTGGAGATTTAAAAAGTGCTTAGAAAAGGATTTAAGCAGAAAAGAAAAAAGGGCAAGCGACCTACATCACACCGCTACAACCTAATACCTTTGCTGCGTTCCCGCCCTGGAGGGTTCAAAGGGAGCTGGTTGTGCAGGACTTGCCCGGCGCAAAAATACAATCATTTTTTTAATTTCACCACTATTTTTTTTCTAATTTTAGTGTAACAAATCTAAATGAGTGTTTACTAATAACTTAATGAAAAATATCCATTATTGTTGGTATTTAACCACCAATGGTAATAAGGTATTTACTATATTTGTTCAACCAAAAATCAATCAATTATTATGGAAAATCAAGAAATCACGCCAAAGCAAATTATGTTAAACTACGGTTTACTGTTAGGATTTGCAGCAGTATTAATCAATGTTGCACTTTATTCAATGGGAAAAACCTACGATCCGCATTGGTCGGTTGGTATAATTAGCGTATTGGTGACAGTAGTAATCATCATTTTGGGTATCAAGAAAATAAAGGAATTAAACGGAGGTTTTTTATCCTTGTCCGAGGCGCTAAAAACCGGATTGGGCATTGCGCTAATTTCAGGGCTTATTACCGTTGTTTACACCTTAATCTTTACCAATTTTATTGAGCCGGAATATTATGCAAGAATGATGGAAGTTCAACAACAAAAAATGATTGAAACTTATCCTAATTTTACTGATGAACAATTGGAAGCATCGATGGAAATGGCTAAAAAAATGTCAGGACCAGTAATGACTTCGGCCATTGCCATCATCGGAAGTTTGTTTTTTGGATTCATCATTGCGCTTATTGGCGGATTGATTATGAAAAAATCTGACGAAGAAATCACCAGTATCTAAAACAAATTTAAATGGATATATCCATCGTCATTCCACTACTTAACGAAGATGAATCTTTAAATGAATTACACGATTGGATTGTAAAAGTGATGCAATCCAATCGTTATTCTTATGAATTGCTTTTTATTGATGACGGCAGCACCGACGATTCCTGGAAGGTTATTTCATCATTATCGGAGAGAAATCCTAATGTAAAAGGCATTCGATTTCAAAAAAATTACGGAAAATCGCAGGCTTTAAATGCCGGATTTAAACAAGTGACCGGTGATGTTGTGATCACTATGGACGCCGATTTGCAGGACAGTCCGGATGAAATTCCCGAATTGTACGAACTAATCAAAAATGGCGATTTCGATCTGGTTTCAGGCTGGAAAAAAAAGCGATTCGATTCAAAAATCAGAAAAAACATACCCTCAAAATTATTCAATGCGGCGGCAAGAAAAACTTCCGGCTTAAAATTGCACGATTTTAATTGTGGATTGAAAGCTTACAAAAATGAAGTCATAAAAAATATTGATGTGAACGGAGAAATGCACCGTTACATACCGGTACTTGCCAAAAATGCGGGATTCAATAAAATTACCGAAAAAGTGGTTGCCCATCAAGCCAGAAAATACGGCGTAACCAAGTTTGGCATGGAACGTTTCATCAATGGATTTTTGGACTTAATTACCATTTGGTTCTTATCGAAATTTGGTAAAAGACCAATGCATTTGTTCGGATTGTTGGGAACGCTGACGTTTTTTATCGGATTTTGTTTTGCTTTTTACTTAGGAATTGATAAACTATTTTTTAATCCGACAGGCCGTTTGATTACTGACAAGCCTCAATTTTATTTGGCGATTGTTGCCATGATTATTGGAACACAACTATTTTTGGCCGGGTTTTTAGGCGAACTTATTTTGCGCACAAAATCGGATACAAAACGTTACACCATCTCAGAAAAAATCAACAGTTGATCTTTTTTAACATAATTGAACTATTTTTGCACTTTCAAATTCATACGACATGACTACAATCTTAAATAAAGCCCAACTTTGGCTGACCGATACTTTCGACGCGCAAACACAAAAAGAAGTAAAGCAGCTTATCGCCGGTGATCCAACAAAATTAACGGAACATTTTTATCAGGATATGGAATTTGGCACCGGAGGAATGCGCGGCATTATGGGCGCCGGAACCAACAGAATCAATAAATATACCTTGGGCAGGGCAACACAGGGATTGTGCAATTACTTAACCCAAACTTTTCCAAACAAACCGTTAAAAACTGTTATTGCTTTTGACTGCCGACATAACAGCAAAGAATTTGCAAAAATTGTGGCTGATGTTTTTTCCGCAAACAACATAAAAGTCTACTTATTTGAAGATTTACGTCCAACCCCGGAACTTTCTTTTGCCGTAAGACATTTAGGCTGCGATGCAGGAATAGTACTGACCGCATCCCACAATCCGCCGGAATACAATGGTTACAAAGTATATTGGAATGATGGCGGACAAATAGTGCCGCCGCAGGACAACGAGATTATTGCTGAGGTCAACCGTTTGGATTTTTCCCAAATCAACTTCAAAGCGAATGAAAACTTAATTGAAACGATTGGTAAAGAAGTTGATGATGCTTTTATAAATGCCAGTGTAAAAAATGGCACCTTCAATACAAAAGGGAAAGAAAATCTTAAGATTGTTTTCACGTCTATCCACGGAACTTCTATCACTACAATCCCGGAAGCATTTAAAAGAGCCGGTTATACAGATGTTCATCTTGTTGAAGAACAACGTGTTCCAAACGGCGATTTTCCTACTGTTAAATCTCCCAATCCCGAAGAGCCGGATGCCTTAAAAATGGCCACCGATCTGGCTGAAAAAATCAATGCAGACCTGTTGATCGGAACTGACCCAGATGGTGATCGATTGGGCATTGCGGTTAGAAATTTAGAAGGAAAAATGATCTTGTTAAATGGTAATCAGACCATGTGTCTGATGACTGATTTTTTAATCAGAAAATGGAAGGAAGCAGGTAAATTAAACGGCAAACAATTTGTGGGCTCCACCATTGTTTCCACCAATTTGGTGAATGAGATTGCGGCCCAATACGGTGTTGAAACCAAAGTTGGACTGACCGGATTTAAATGGATTGCCAAAATGGTCCGCGAAGCCGAAGGCAAACAAGATTTTATTGGCGGCGGCGAGGAAAGTTTCGGTTATATGATTGGTGATTTTGTGCGCGATAAAGATGCGACGACCGCTACCCTGCTGGCCTGTGAAATTGCTGCGAATGCAAAAGCGAACGGAAGTTCTGTGTATCAGGAATTGCTGCAAATTTATGCCGACAATCATTTTTACAAGGAACATTTAATCTCTATTGTTAAAAAAGGAATGGACGGTGCCGACCAGATTAAACAAATGATGGTTGATTTGCGTGAAAATCCGGTTACGGAAATAGACGGATCAAAAGTGAGTTATCTTTTTGATTATGATGCCTCCACAAGAAAAAATTTACTGACCGGAAACGTTGAAAATTTAGACATTCCTAAATCGAATGTGTTG
>DATIRG010000006.1:0-3067 GCA_035470005.1 Lutibacter sp.
AAACAAAAAAAGAGACTGTATTATCATTTTGTGGTGTTTTTAGTTGGTTCGGTATTTTTAATTGCCCTTAATAAAATATTTAATGTAGGAGAAAATATTGTAAGCTACTGGTTTGTTTGGGCCATCATTTTATGGCTTTTCTTCTTTGTTTTGCATTTTATAAATGTGTTTGTAACCCATCGCCTTTTTGGAAAAGATTGGGAACGCATACAAACTGAAAAACTGGTGATGGAGCAGGAATTGAAAATTGCAAAATTAAAAAAGCAAATGGACGAAGAATATGCCCTAAAAGCTGAAAAAGCACAGGAACTTTACAATTTCGAAAAGGACAAAAAAGAAAGTGATTTAAGCAACGCAACAGAAGAATGGTAACAATTATGGCTGCCGTTGCAGCGAATAATGCACTTGGAAAAGACAATCAGTTGATTTGGCATTTACCTGCCGATTTAAAACGGTTCAAAAAAACGACTTTGAACCATGCGGTTATTATGGGGCGGAAAACTTATGAATCACTGGGGAAACCGCTTCCAAACAGAACCAATATTATCATCACACGTGACAAAAATTACAAAGCGGAAGGCTGTGCTGTGGTAAATTCATTAAAAGCAGCGCTTAAAGCTGCCTTAAAAGTTGATGAAAATCCGTATATTTTAGGAGGCGCAAAAATTTACAAACAAGCAATGCCATTTGCAGACAAGCTTGATATTACTTTTGTTCACCATCAATTTGAGGCTGATGTTTTTTTTCCTGAAATAGACAAAAATATATGGAAAGAAACTTGGCGTGAAGATTTTAAAGCCGACGAAAATAACAAATACGATTACAGCTTTGTTACCCTCGAGCGAATTTAAATAACATTCTTATTTAATTTCCAGCAAAAAAGGCATTCTTGCCTGTATTCCTTTTATTTCTGAAAATTGTTTAATGGTTTGGTAAATTTTATAATTTTCCATTCCCAAGGCTTCAATCATTGCTTTTTCCTTTGTTTTCATAAAAGGAATGTCACTCAATTTATCACCCAGATCCATTTTATAGTCTGGATAATTACGTACTTTATAATCAACAATTGCAGCCAATTCCGCAGCATGCCTGATGGCATCATCTAAATTCCCCAACTCGTCAACCAATCCATTTTGCAACGCATCAACTCCCGACCAAACACGGCCTTGGGCAATACTGTCAACTGCTTGCACGCTCATATTTCTTCCTGTAGAAACCCTAGCTACAAAAGTTGTGTAAATATCTTCAACACCTTCAGTTGTTACTGCTCTAAACTCATCGGTGATTGGTTCAAAAAGACTGTAATTTGGGCTTTTATTGGTACTTACCTGCTCAGCATTAATACCAATATCATCTGCTAATTTGCTCATATTTGGCAAGGCTCCAAAAACTCCGATTGACCCGGAAATGGTTGTTGGTTCGGCAAAAATTCTATCTGCATTGCAAGCGATATAATAACCTCCCGAGGCTGCCAAATCTCCCATAGAAACCACCAAAGGCAATTCTTTTTTGGTCAGTTCTAATTCTCTCCAAATTAACTCTGAAGCCAAGGCGCTTCCTCCCGGCGAATTAATTCTCAATACAATAGCTTTTACATTTTTATCTTTTCTTGCTTTGCGAAGCGCTTCAATAATTAATTCCTGTCCAATTAAATCTTCATTTCCCTTTCCGTAAATTATTTCTCCTTGCGCATAAATTACGGCAATTTTATTGGTGGCACTTGAAACAACCCTTCCTTTTCCTGTAGCAATATAATCAGAAAGTGTGATTTCAGGCAACTCATCATCGGCTGAAATACCTGAAGCCAATTTTAATTTGGTCTCATATTCATCCAAATAAACAGCATCATCAACAATGTTGTTTTTAATTGCCAATGTGGCATTTCTTGCCCATAAATTATCAGCGATAATATTGAGTTCCTCAATTGTTTTATTTCGGCTTTTTGAAATATCAGCCAACAATTCGCCCCAAATAGACTGTAAAAATGAGGTAATTTGCTCCCTGTTTTCATCACTCATTTTATTGTATAAAAATGGTTCAACGGCACTTTTGTATTTTCCGTGTCGGATCACTTCCATTTTAACACCCGATTTATCCTGCAAATCTTTAAAAAATAATACTTCAGAAGACAAACCTGTAAAATCAATTCCACCCGATGGATTCATAAAAATTGAGTCGGCAACAGAACTTAAATAATATGATTTCTGATTGTAAACATCAGCATAGGCCATAATGAACTTACCTGATTCCTTAAATTCTTCCAATTTATTTCTAATCGCTTTGGTTTGCGAAATCCCTGCATTTACATCAACAGTATTGATGCTTATTCCCAGAATGTTTTCATCATTCTTTGCATTTTCAATGGCATTGATAATTTCATTCAAGCCCATTTTTTCATCGCTTAACGCAAAAAATTCATCAAGTAAATCGGTGCCTTTTGGTGCATAATCCTTTACCAAAGCATCCAATTTAATCACCAAAACCGAATTCCCTTTCACCGCCACTTTTTCAGTTTCACCAAATGCCATTGCGATTACAATAAACATCATAAATAAAATACCCAACGCAATTAACGTCCCTAAAATTGATGCTAATAAATTTCCTAAAAATTTCATGTAAACCTTGAATTTAAAAATCGAAAAAAAGTTTGTAAATGTTTATAAATTGACGTGCAAAGATAGGTTTTTATCTGATACTTTTCTTTTCTTTGCATTCACTTTATGCAAATTTTAAGACCTACATATTTATCGTTGGGAAGCAACCAGGGAAACAAGCTTGAGAATTTACAGCAAGCTATTGATTTAATTGCTGAAAAAATAGGCGCTGTTGTTAAGATTTCATCTGTTTACAAAACGGAATCCTGGGGTTTTAAAAGCGATGAATTTTTCAATATCTGCATTCAAATTTCCACAGGCTTAAACCCTGAAAACCTTTTAAAATCGATTCACGAAATTGAAGTTTTTTTAGGCAGAAAAAGAGCTTCTGAAACAGGTTATAAAGCGCGAACTATCGATATTGACGTGTTGCTTTTTGATACGGAAATTATCATTTCAAAAGAGTTAATTGT
>DATIRG010000007.1:0-3368 GCA_035470005.1 Lutibacter sp.
GCGCGTTGTTGGGCGTTGCGCATCAGGAAATAAGTTTTGATCCGGGAAGTTACTTTTGGATTTATTCGGTCGGACTGAACTGGGAAATTAGATTCAGATAAAATGACCAAGGAAATTGAACGAAAATTTTTAGTTTCAGGCAACTTTAAAAAGCATGCCGTAAAAAGCCATAAAATAGCGCAAGGCTATTTATCGACGGTGCCCGAAAGAACGGTACGCATCAGAATACGCGACCATCAAGGTTTTATCACTATAAAAGGTGTAAGCAACGCCTCTGGAACTACCCGTTTTGAGTGGGAAAAGGAAATTCCCGTAAACGAAGCCGAAAATTTATTGCTGCTTTGTGAACCTACAATCATTGAAAAAATTAGGCATATTGTTCCCGCAAACGACCATCTGTATTTTGAAGTTGATGAATTTTTGGGAGAAAACAAAGGATTACTCATTGCCGAAATTGAACTTCCCAACGAAGATGAGGAATTTATAAAACCAGACTGGCTGGGTGAAGAAGTTACCGGACAATTACACTATTACAATGCGATGTTGGTTAAAAAGCCATTTAGGAAATGGTAATATAATAAATTAGAAAAAATTTATTTAATGTTTTATTGAATGTTTGTCGGTTTGTACTAAATCCGATTTGAGCATAAATTTTATACATTGTTATGCGTTCGTCTTTTATTTTTTATACTATAAACTTCACCTTCTTGTCCTTCAAAGTCAAATGATTTTAGATAAGTCAATCCAATTTTTTCTAATACTCTAATTGAACCTAAATTTTCTTTCATTGCTCTTCCAACAATTTCAGGTATCTTGTATTTACTAAATCCTAAATTAATACAAGCCTCGGCTGATTCTGTTGCATACCCTTTATTCCAATGTTTCTTAAAAAATCTAAATCCAATATCATATTCGTCAAGGTTCGGTGTGTATTTTAGTCCACACCAACCTAAGAATTCATCATTTGTTTTATTTATCACAGCCCAACGTCCGAAGTCATATTTTTTATAATGGTCGTAATTTGCTAAGAACATCTTTGCATTATCGACACTTTCAAAAGGTTCGTCTCCTGTATATTTTATCACGTCAGGATCGAGATTTAAAAGATACGCATTTTCAGCATCGGTAATAGTCATCTCTCTTAAATAAAGTCGATCTGTTTCTAAAATTCTCATTTTATTAATTCTCTATTTTGTTTTTAGTTGTTATTCTTTTCACGCTCATTTCCCGAAGTTCTGCTGACGCATAACATTTAAAAATACACAAATTACTATTTTTTCACCCAAAAACTTTTTCAATAATTGCTCACTATAAATTTTGAAATCGGGTCATTTGTTAAAAATCCGTGGATAAGAATTGGTTTTTCATTCGAATTAATCAACGCTTTTAAGGCATCCAAATCCTTTAGATTAAAAGTTGAAGTAATCGGATAATGAATATAATTCATAGGATAATCTGCGAAAATTTTTGCTTCTTTTGCAATCCAAGGCTGGTTATCTGCCACATCATTGTCAAGCCACGAAATAACTGTCTTAAAATAGTCGTTAAGCACAAACATCGTGAATTCATCGTCGGTTGGGTAGGGCGTTAAATATACGCCTTCTTCTAACTTAAAATAATCGCCTCTTTCCCAGGCTGGCTGGTCTTCCATGCGGCGGGTGGTTATGTTTTTATCTTCGCTTATTTTAATCCCGTATTTTTTTGCTGCCGATTTAAAAATATTGATCCGGTCGCGTCCAAGATAACAATGCACATAATAAACTCCTTTCTCAGTTTCAATAAATTTCTTTGCAGCTTCCAGTGTTTTTTCATTTCCTGAAATCCATGGCATCATTGGCATATTAATGACCTTTATACCATATTTTTCAGCAATTTTACTTTCATCTTTCATCAAAGCGGGTTCAGCCGGAATGACCATTTCATGCAATAACGAAATGATTCCGTCGTATCCCTGCTCCTTAAGAGATTTTATCATTTCTTCGTTTGGATAGGCGCCATAAACAAATTCTAGCTGGTCTTTATTTTTTTGTTGGTGATTTTCTATATTTTTTATGGGATCTCCTGCTGAATAGCTGATCAACCATTGCGGATTGAAACTAAAAATATAGACTGAAGTGAGTAAAATCAAAGTTAATATTCCCGGTATAGTCCATTTTACAGCCTTGCTTTTTGATCGTTTTATGAACCAATGGAAGAGAAGCGCCAATAAAAAAGCAACAATCACATAAACGAGGATAATTAGTTTACCTAAAATATTTTCTTTGGACATTTCCATGTCTGTTGAGCGCGAATATTCAGCAAGCCATTTTGAAGGCCCGGCCAATAATACCCACAATCCCAAAGGGAAACCAATGCACAACCAAAGATATAAGAATAGGATTATAGACTGAATTTTGTTGTTGTTTTTCATAATGTATTTTAATTAAAAAGAACAATTACTTTTGGGAGAAATATGATTAAACCTACCATTGCCGCAGCAAAAGCTGCAATAAGCACTCCGGTTGCGGCAAGGTCTTTTGATTTGCCTATTCTGTCGCGTTTTTCCAGAGAAACTTCATCTGCCAAAAACTCAATGGCAGAATTAAAGGCTTCCGCAGAAAAAACAAATCCGGAAACAATTAATAGCAATGACCATTCTTCATTTGAAATTTGAAAGAAAAATCCGGCGGTTACCACAACAATTAAGGAAAAAAGATGAATTCTGGAATTGTGTTCAAAACGAAATAACCAAACAAAGCCTTTAAAAGCATAGCCAAAACTCGCAATCCGTTTTTTAAAGGAGAAACGTTCGTCTATTTTATTGTCCATAGTTTTAATCGTTCTAATTAAAAAGATAATATTGATAAAAGAAATAAATATACATAAAACAATTAAGTTAACTGTTTTCTCTACCGATTAAAATGGCCTAATTTTAAAGAATAAGCAACAAGGATGAAACAAATATGGTATAACTGTTTTGTCGTATTTTTAACCCAGACAGGGTAAAAGTTTGGATCAACTTAAATAGTTCGATTCGATGCTTCCTTAAAATCCATTCATCAAATGGTAACCTATTTATAATATTCTCCAAACTATTTAATAACAGACACTTCCGAAATTGCACCTAAAATTTATCTTAGGTGGATTCTCACAAAAAGAAGAAAAGTGTTGAGGTTGTTGTTATTTCGGATGTGCATTTGGGAACTTACGGTTGCCACGCCAAAGAACTGTTGTCCTATTTAAAAAGCATCAATCCTGCCGTTGTTATTTTAAATGGCGATATTATTGATATTTGGCAATTTAGCAAACGTTATTGGCCAAAATCTCACATGAAAGTGTTGAAATATATTATGGGCTGGATTTCTGAAGGAAAAGAAATCTATTATATT
>DATIRG010000008.1:0-8876 GCA_035470005.1 Lutibacter sp.
ACTATCCATACTTAAAAACTGAACATTCAGATGTATTTTTTGTTCACGCTTATATTACGGATAGCAACGGAACGGTGATCCCTGATTATGCAGGAGAAGTAACCTTCAGCTTAACAGGTGACGCAGTATTTATTGGTAAAAATCCGGCGACGTGTTCGGCAGGAATTGCTTCTATTATTATGAAGACAAGTGCCAACATCAATGATGTTAAAATTTCTGCAACGGTAAGTGATTTATTCACATTGGCCAAAGAATATAAAAATGCACCTATTGTTTCTTACGATAAAACCATCGATAGTTTACCTTTAATTCCGAAGCTTTTTTTAGAACATCAATCTAAAAGCGAAGGCTTTTGCATTGTTCAGGGAAATATCTCTAAAAAACAGGTGGCACTTACTTTTGATGATGGACCAACCGATTTATCAGGTGAAATCATTGAGATTTTAAATAAGTATGATGCCAAAGGAACTTTCTTTTGGTTAGGGAAAAACTTAAAAGAAAAGACGAATATCATAAACCTGGCAAAAGAAAATGGACATCTTATTGCCAATCACAGTTGGGATCATCAAAATGGTTGGGAACTAACTGCAGAAAATATATGGAACACACAAATAGAAAAAACTTTTAAAGAATTGGCATTAAATGGCGTTAATAAATCAAAATATTTCAGACCGCCTTATGGAGCAATAACGCAAAACCAAATCGATTTTTTAGCCAAAAAGGGAATTAAAACTGTGCTGTGGTCTATCACTACAATGGATTGGGATAAAACGCAAAATAGCGAAGATGAAATATTCGAAAAATTCAAATCTTCTCTTCACAATGGTGCGGTTGTGCTTTTGCACGATTTTGATTTCACAAATTCAAATGCCCAAGTAAAAGCCCTGGAAAAAATAATTGTTTACGGAAAATCATTAGGCTATACTTTTGTAACTGTTGATGAGATTTTAAATTAAAAAAAATACTTAAGATCTCATAGAATGTTATTTTGGTAATTAAAATTGGAGTATTTGGAGAAAATTCGGCAGTTACCTATAAATTCAGACTTTTTTTCTTTTCATCCTAAGCCAGATTTAGACGCTTGTTCACAATTCAAGGACCTAATAAATCTAAAAATCTTAACTGATGTTTTACTGTATTTGTCATAAATAATGGTTTTTTACAACTTTAATATACTGAATTTCAGTATTTTGACCAATAGATAACATATTTTTTTATTCTTGATTAATTGCATTCAAAGGTTTTGATGCAAAATTTATATAAATATGTTACAGGCTACGACTTAAAATATATTTGTTTTACTAATTTTGCCCTCTCAAACTTAAATAAAATGCTGAAATTTTTTCCCGTTCTGGTTGCTTTTCTATTATTTCTATCGATTTCCAGTTGCAGCACCACCAATACAATAGCGGCACTAAAACCAGAACCTGACAATGCCAATCCGTTAGTTTATGAAAATTCGGTTTCGTTTATCAATTTGCCCATTAGTGTAAAATTAAAAGACGTAGAAAATCAAACCAACAACGCTTTAAATGGTTTGATTTATGAAGACAACAACATTGAAGATGACGATATAGAAATGAAAATTTGGAAATTGGCACCAATAACCATTGAAAATGACAAGCAAAGTAATGGCGAAAAAATCAAAACGGTATTGCCTTTAAAAGCATTGGTCAAGTATAGAATTGGCACAAAAACTTTGGGCGTGGAATTATATAATACCAAGGAATTCAATCTTAACGGCGTTGTAACATTGGTAAGTGACGTGGCTTTGACCAATTGGAAACTAAGTACCAAAACAGCACTAAAATCTTTGGATTGGAATGAAAGTCCTACGATGGTTGTCTTCGGAAAAAATGTACCGGTTACTTATCTTATCAATCCGGCGGTTACATTATTTAATTCAAAAATCGAAAAGAAAATTGATGCAGCCATCGAAAAATCGATGGATTTCAAGCCCAACGTTTTAGAAGCTTTAGAAAAAATTTGTACGCCATTTCAAATGAGCGAGGCTTATGAAAGTTGGTTGCGAATTGTGCCCATAGAAATTTATTCGACCAATGCCATACTCAAAAATGATACTTTTTTGATGGAAATGGGAATGAAATGCGCGATGACCACTTTTATTGGAAAACAACCGGAATCAAAATTTGATGCATCGAAAATTACCTTAAAACCAGTTACAAAAATACCGAACCAAATCACGGCAAATATTGCTGCGGTTTCCACTTTTGCAGAAGCATCTAAAATAATGACCAAGAATTTTAAAGGACAAGAATTTGGTTCAGGCAATAAAAAAGTGATAGTGCAAAAAGTGGACGTTTGGCACAAAAATGACAAAATGGTCATTGCTTTGGATTTGTTGGGATCGGTAAACGGAACGATTTATTTAATGGGATTTCCGCAGTATAACGAGCAAACTAAAGAAGTTTATTTTGACAAACTGGATTATGCCTGAGATACCAAAAATAAACTAATGCGCACCGCCAACTGGCTGGCACAAGGAATGGTTTTAAGAAAAATTCAGGAAAGTTGTCGCTATTCCATTGTTCCAAATTTGGAAGAAGGAAAACAAAATATGATGACTTATTTGAAAAATTATTCGCCAATGCCGGGCGTTTTTGTCAACGGAAAAATGGAAGATATACAATTCCAAAAAATTCAACTGACTGATAAGGCCATTATTGCTTTCATAAAAGTGAGGGGTACCATGAATGTAGCAGTGGATGGTTTGAAGTAATTTTTGATTTTACATTTTTATTGTTATTGAAAAATCTCATTTTGATTAACATTGCTATTGCCATTGGGGTAATGAAAATAAGGGTGTTAGTTTAAAATTTGGCATACAATTCGGCACTTAAAAAGAAAAGGACTTAAGTTAAAATCTAAGTCCTTGATTTGTAAGCAGCGTTCTATAGATTTTTTTCATGTTTTCCTGTTTCTTGTATTTTCATTTTTTAACTTTTCATAATATAGTATTTTTAATAATTTTTGAAAACACCAACTAAGTCATAATAGCTACATAACTAGGATACAAATTCTAAATTATTTCTAAAAAAAACGATACTTTTGTAAATTTATTAATTATTCTTAATCTAATTTTTTATATTTCAAAACTCCACCATTTCTTTTGACAATTTGATGGTTTTAATTAAAATACCTATGACAAAAAATAAAATTATTGAAGATCAATATAGAAGAACAAGCTTATTTGAAAAAGAGAATGTGAAATATCTGGTTAGAGTTTTAAAAAGATTTAATACTGTACCTAAGATAAATAACATAAATATTATTACTTCCATTGGTGAGCCTGATATATTTAAAATTGTACCCAACAAATCAATTAAAATTGGTTTATCATTTTTAGACAATCCAATTTTAGCTTTGGTTTATTTAAGATATGGTATTGAATGGCAACTTTGGTACAAAGCTTTGGGCAAGGAAAAATCTGATACTGTTTTATGTGATTTGGCTGCTCTTAAAGTGACTCAAATATTTTATCAGTTATTGCCAAAAGAGGATAAAGAAAAATTGAAAACGCTTGATTATTTTTTAATTAATATGATCAAAAAAAATGAAGATTTAAATACTGAATCTTTATCAAGATACAAAGAATTACAAAAATTTCATGGATTAAATCATTCGAAAACAGCATTCAAAGAATCTTGGAAACCGATTCTTGAAAATCTGGCAAAACCAACAGAATATTTATTAATGTCGGGTGGCGATCTTAGGCTGAATATTGACGAATTTGAATTGTTAAATAAATATGGTTGTCGGCCATTTCCAAGGCCCGAAGCATTTACTTTTGCTTCATCAACCGCAACAAGTGTATCAAATTTTTCTTTTGATAAAACAGACAAAGTAAGGTCTATATTAATTCAAAACAGCTTAAAAAAGGGTTTCAAAAGCACATCGGTTGAATTTTCAGAATTGTTAAAAAACAACCTTAGAAAAACCCTTAGAATAGATGATGAATGTCAAATAATTTTTTCTCCATCGGGGACAGATTCTGCGCTTCAAATAGCAGCAATTACGCAAATAATTACCCCTAAGGAAATAACGCATATTTTAGTTGCTTCTGATGAAACCGGCAGCGGTGTGCCTTCCGCATTAAAAGGATGCCATTTTGAAAATACAACGGCCTTAAATTATCCGGTTAAAAAAGAAGAAAGGATTGAAGGATTTAGAGATGTTGATGTGATAAAAATTCCTTTAAGAGATCAAAATGGTGAATTAAAATCATCTGTTCAAATAGATTCAGAAGTCTTTAATGCCATTTCAAAAACCAACGAATTAGGCAGGTATACGGTATTACATGCAATGGATCAATCAAAACTAGGCTATCAATCACCTAGTGAAGAAATGATGAAAAAGTTGAATACCCTTGACAATTTATCTTTACAAATTATTGTTGACTGTTCACAACTTAGGTTAGATCCTAAGGACATACAAAATTATTTAAGCAAAGGATATATTGTTACTATAACGGGAAGCAAATACTTTACAGGCCCTCCGTATTCAGGTGCATTAATTGTACCTAAAAATGTCAATAAATTAATTGATTCTGTAAAAATTACTTTGCCGGTAGGTTTGACCAAATATTACAATTATTCCGATTGGCCTGCATCCTGGTTCTGTTCAAAAGATTTATCAGATGAATTTAATTATGGCTCATTTATGCGCTGGAATGCGGCGATAGTTGAAATGGACAGGTATTACAAAACACCTATTTTATATAGAAATTTAGGAATTGAGATGTTTTGCAATTTTGTAGAAGATTCTATTAATGATGCCACTTTTTTAGAACCACTTTTTGGAGATGAAACAGAAAACAACACCTATAAGAGTGAAGAATTCGGACTTCGAAATATTCGTACAATTTTTCCATTCTTTATTCTTAAAAATAAAGAAGTATTATCTGTTGCTCATGTAAAAAAACTTTATGAATTGTTAAATTCTGATTTATCCGATCAATTTGAAGATTCCTCAATAGATATCGTAAGGCTTGCTGCCCAAAAATGTCATATAGGACAAGCTGTCAATGTAAAATATGGTAATGATATTGAAAGCGCTGTTTTAAGAATTAGTTTGGGTGCAAGAGTTATTTCTGAAAGTTGGATTAACAGGGATATTAGTATCTTCTTTAGAAATATTGAAGCACAAATGAGTCAAATTACTGTAATTATAAAAAAGATAGAATTGATTCTCAGCAATCCTAAATTATTGAATTAAACGAATAAAAAAACCTAATTTATTTTGCTGTGTCTTATATATGCAGCATCATACCTTTTGGGACGTCACCGTATATTTGTATTTGGAAACATCACCTTTTCCGGATGTTTCTTTAATTCGTCCATTACGGCATCAAACAGTCTCTTCTTAACCTTGCCTGATTTTTTTGGTTCAACCAAGTATCGCACAATTACTTCTATCCAGGTATTTTCATGAGCTTTTAAAATAACTGAAGGATATTCATTTACATCCAATTCATCAACAGGAGTGTCTTTCAAAATTATTTTAAATCGCTTAACCCGTCTAACCATTGCTTCACCAATTTCCTTTTCAACAATACGTTTTATGGTATCACTGGTAAATTTGAAATCGCTTTCATAAGAGATGAACAAACTCATTTCGTTCCAGATGAAAGGGAATAAAGGCCATGAGTAATTATACACATATTCGCTGAAGACTTTTGAGTTAGCAAATCTTATAATGCGTCCGCTTGGATGGTCGCCCGATAAATAATCGCCATTAAATTCCCAAAGTGTTGTATCAATGTAGTTTACATTGATCACATCGCCATATACGTTGCCTATTTTTATGCGGTCACCAACTTCGAAGGGTTTACGGATAAGAATGTAGAGCCATCCAAAAAAACTGGTGATCAGATTTTGTAAAGCAAAGCCAAGTATAAGTGATACAATACCAAATGAAACCATAGCGGCATACCAGTTAGCAAACAACAACGACAGGATAATGCCGAGCATAAGCATACTCGCAAACAAGTCGGCAATACGGTTGAAATTAAATACAGTGGTTTTATCTTCAATTTTACGGTTAAATATTTTTTTCAAAAGCTTTGTTGCCAACAACACTAAAGAAATCAACATTACGGCGAGCACAATTTTTTGCATAAGCGGAATATAAACCCCGGAAATGGGTAAACGTTTCCATCCTAAAAGAAAATAAAGGACACCAAAGGTTAAAAATATGATGGCGGTTATTCCCAGCAAGGGAGCCTCCTTTTTTAAAGTAACAACGTTGTCCTTTTGTGCTGAAATGGAGTTCTCGATTAAGGCTCTTTGTACTTTCTCATCCTTTTTTATGTTTTCTAATTCTTTATCTTCTATAGGTTCTGAAGTTTCCATACGTGATTTAAAATTTGGAGGTTATATTAACAATTAGTTTTCAAAATATACCTTTATTTTCAATTTTTAGCTGATGATTTAAGAGTTTAAAGATCAAATTACTGCAAATCTGGAGAAATATCCAGCAATGTAATATAATCAATGTTCGGTAAATTCCTAAGTTTATTGTAAAAATCAGTAATAACATATTTCTCAATAATCAAAGAGTCTTTCATCAAGATACGCATAATATGGAAAATGAAACAGGATTAGTGTCGTCTTATTCAAAAAATAATTTGTTGAGAGATATTATTTTGATCCAAAAATACGCTCTGCAACAGCTATTGGCGCCATGAAAATAAGGGCGTTCGGAGAAAATTTGGCACGCAATTCCTCACGCAAAAAGAAAAAGGACCTAAGTTAAAAACCTAAGTCCTTGATTTGTAAGTAGCGTGATCCAGAATTGAACTGGAGACCTCCGGGTTATGAATCCGACGCTCTAACCAACTGAGCTACCACGCCATTTATTAAGGGTGCAAATATAAAAAATAAAACTTTCGCAGCGCAAAAATATCCGTTTAATTTTTAAAATATAATTTTTTTTAGATAGAATATTTATTTATATTGCCTCTTTAAAAAATAGACTATGACAGCAAAATTAAAATTTGAATTGGAATTTCCTATAACGGCCTCGCCGCATATGCTATATCAGTATTTTGGTTCACCTTCTGGTCTTTCGGAATGGTTTGCGGATAACGTAAACTCAAGAGGCGAAATTTATACTTTTATTTGGAATGGATCCGAAGAAAAAGCCAAAGTGCTTCAGGAGCGTCCCGATGAAAAAATAAAGTTTAAATGGCTTAGTGATGGTGAAGACAAAACGTTTTTCGAGTTTAAGATTGAAGTGGATGAAATCACCAAAGACGTTTCTTTAATTATTACTGATTTTGCCGAAGAAGATGACTTAGAAGAAGCAAAAATGTTTTGGGAAAACCAAATTGATGAACTTAAACGCACGATTGGCGCTTAAAAAAATAAGTAAGTTTTGTAAAACCTTGAAGCCCTTCAAGGTTTTTTTTATGTAGTTTTGTGCCAAAATATTTAAGATATGGTCAATTTTAATGGCAGCATGATAGCCGAATCTAAAGCAATGTTAAACTCAAATAACAGGGCTTTTAACTATGGCGATGCGCTTTTTGAAACCTTGAAAATAGCAGATTCTAAAATTTATTTTTTGGAAGACCACTATTTTAGGCAGATGGCTTCCATGAGAATGTTGCGTATGGAGATTCCGTTAAATTTTACGATGGAATTTTTTGAAAGTGAGTTGCTGAAAACTGCGGAACAAAATAATTTGGAAAATGCAAGGGTTCGACTCACTGTTTTTAGAAAAGATGGCGGACTTTACAACCCAACAAGCAATCAAATTGATTATTTAATCGTTGCTGCGCCATTGATTATTTTGGTGAAGGAGACTTATGTTGTTGATATTTTTAAGGATTACTACCTCAATTCCGATATTTTGTCCACTTTGAAAACAACAAACAAAATAACCAATGTTTTGGCCAGCATTTATGCTTCGGAAAATGGTTTCGACAACTGTATTTTGGTGAATGAAAGAAAACAGGTTGTTGAGGCAATCAACGGAAATATTTTTACGGTAAAAGGAAATACCATTAAAACACCATCAATTTCAGAAGGATGCATCAAAGGAATCACAAGAAAAAAGATCATCGAAATTGTTTCAAAAAGTGATGATTATACTATAGAAGAAACTGAAATTTCGCCTTTCGATTTGCAAAAAGCCGATGAGATTTTTATCACGAATGTTATTGTGGGTATTCAGCCGATAACGCAGTATAAAAAAACCATTTTCGGCACAAAAGTTTCATCAGCACTGGCTTTAGCCTTGAGTAAGTTAATTTAAGGCCGGGTTTTTAGGTGCATTTGCCCAAATTTGGTATTCACCGCCAAATTCCATCAATTGATTTTTCCATAAAGTAGCACTGTTTACCTGCAATAAATTAGGATATTTATTTTCTGTGACTACCCATGAAGATTCATTTAATTCTTCTTTTAATTGGTCAACAGACCAGCCAGAATAACCTAAGAAAAAACGAATGTCGGTAGCTTTTAAAACATGGTTATTCAACAATTCATTTAAAGTTTCAAAATCGCCGCCCCAATACATGTTTTTGTCAATTTGAATGCTGTTGGGAATTAAATCAGGTGAATTATGAATGAAATAAAGGTTTTCTTGTTCAACAGGACCGCCATTGTATATTTTAAAATCACAATTTATTTCCGGAATTAAATCGTTCAAAACAAATTTAGTGGGTCTGTTTAAAATAAATCCAATACATCCATCTTCCCCATGTTCAGTTAAATAAATAACCGACCTGTTGAATGCTTTGTCATTTAAAATAGATGGTTCTGCAACCAGCAATCTGCCCTTTGATGGATTTTTTGTTAGCATATAATCGTTATGAATTAATAAATATAATAAAATTTATCAATAAAAAAAAC
>DATIRG010000009.1:0-2176 GCA_035470005.1 Lutibacter sp.
TTTCTCGCTTTTTTATTAAATTATTCTTACCAGATAATCTGTTAAAACTCAATACAAGTCTTTTTTAAACCGATGAATTTATGAATTCAATATTTTTAGTCCATTTTTATTAAGAATTCAATAATTGTCATTTTTTTTAGCCAAAAAAATAGGGATCTTTTAGATTTATTAATTAGATTTGCGCCTTACAAAACAACAATGATGACAAATAACACTTGGAACAGCTTTTATTTTTACTTTTATTTTAGCAATAAGAGATGAGGCTTCGTATGTGTTATTTTAACAAAAATAAATAATAAAAGTCTCGAAAAATTTCGAGGCTTTTTTTTTGACCAAAAAATGATGCAATGTGCATTTCAGAGGACAAAATAAAAAAAACAATAACAGTTGATGAAAGTAGCAATACAAGGAATTAAAGGATCATTTCACCACATCGTGGCCGAGGAATATTTCGGAAAAAATATAGACCTGGTCGAGTGTATGTCCTTCGGTGAAATGCCCGGTTTGTTGCACAACAAAAAAGCGGAGGTGATTGTGATGGCCATTGAAAACTCCATTGCGGGAGCCATTTTGCCAAATTATGCCCTGATAGACGATCACAAGCTCACCATTTGCGGGGAGCATTATTTGCCCATTCACCATAATTTGATGGCCTTGGACGGACAAAACATCGCCGATATCAAAGAGGTGTATTCGCATCCGATGGCTTTGTTGCAGTGCCATAAATTTTTTAACGACTATCCGCACATAAAATTGATCGAAGACAAGGATACCGCGGCGGTGGCCAAAAGAATTCAGGACCAAAAACTCACGGGTGTTGCGGCCATCGCAGGCAGTTTGGCTGCGGAAATCTACCAGCTGCAAATCATTGCGCCGGAAATACAGACCATCAAAGACAACGCCACCCGATTTTTTATCCTGACCAATGCGGAAAGCAAAAAAAGCGTTTCGGCCAATAAGGCATCCATCAAATTTATCACCAGCAATGACACCGGCAGTCTGGCGGAAGTGCTGACCATTTTGGCCAGGCACAACCTCAACCTTTCCAAAATACAATCGATGCCCGTGATTGATACCCCTTGGAAATATGCGTTTTTCGCCGATTTTATTTTCGACAACTATGCCGATTATTATCACGCCATTAAAGAGGTAAAGGAAAAAACGGAAGCATTAACCATCCTGGGAGAATACAGTAAAAGCAAACGCTCATGATACCAAAAGCAAACAGATTAAAGGACGTGAAGGAATACTACTTTTCCGTAAAATTAAGGGAAGTGGCCGCTTTGCGAAATGCAGGGAAACCAATCATCAACCTGGCCATCGGAAGTCCCGATTTAAATCCGCCCCCAAGCGTGGTGGAAGCCATAAAAAATGCGATGGAACTGCCAACAGCGCACCAGTATCAAAGTTATCAGGGCATCCCCGAATTGAGGGAAGGCATCGCGAAATTTTACAAAACCAATTACAGGGTGTCATTAAACCCTGCCAATGAAATATTGCCTTTGATGGGATCCAAAGAAGGCATTATGCACATATCGATGGCTTTTTTAAATGCAGGCGATCAGGTGCTGATTCCGAATCCCGGCTACCCAACCTACGAATCGGTCACCCGATTGCTGGAGGCGGAACCCGTTTTTTATGCATTAAGACAGGAAACAAACTGGTTGCCCGATTTTGCTGAAATTGAGAAGCAGGATTTATCCAAAGTAAAAATCATGTGGGTCAATTATCCGCATATGCCCACAGGAGCGGTGGCTTCCAAAGCCGATTTTGAACAACTGATTGCCTTTGGAAAAAAGCATCATATATTAATCGCAAACGACAACCCTTACTCTTTTGTGCTGAACGACAATCCGATCAGCATTTTGGAAGTTGAAGGCGCCAAAGAAGTGGCCATCGAACTGAATTCACTGAGCAAAACCTTCAATATGGCCGGATGGCGCGTAGGAATGGTGGTGGGCGATGCCGAAATTATCAAGACAATTCTGGAAGTGAAAAGCAATATGGATTCGGGGATGTTTTTCGGGATTCAGAAAGGCGCGGTGGAAGCCTTGAAATTGTCGGAAGACTGGTTTGTGCAACAAAATGACATCTATAAAAAAAGACAGAAAGCCGTGCGGGAAATTTTTGATGCGTTGGGCTGCACCTACAATAAAAATTACGGAGGCTTGTTTGT
>DATIRG010000010.1:0-13804 GCA_035470005.1 Lutibacter sp.
GAAGCAACCAAAAACGGCACTTTCTCTTTAGTGGGCGGCGGCGATTCGGTTGCAGCGGTAAAACAGTTTGGTTTTGAAGACAAAGTAAGCTATGTATCAACCGGAGGCGGAGCGATGCTGGAAAGTCTGGAAGGAAAAGTATTGCCCGGAATAGAAGCGATATTAAAATAACCAGATAAACATAAAATGATAATAAAACGCTTTTGAAATTTTCAAGAGCGTTTTTTCTTCTTTAAATGATTAGTTTTGAAATTCAATAAATTTTTGATAAGATGAAAAACACCACGCTGACAAATACCAACATAAAAGTGAGTAAAATTTGTTTGGGCACCATGACCTTCGGACAACAAAATACCGAAAGCGATGCTCATGAACAATTGAATTATGCGGTTGAAAATGGCATAAATTTTATTGACACTGCCGAAATGTATTCAATCCCAGGAAAAAAAGAAACGCAGGGAAGCACCGAGCGGTTTATTGGAAGCTGGCTGAAAGAGCAAAAAAGAGACCAATTAATTGTAGCATCCAAAGTGGTGGGACCCAATGATTATTTTAAATATATTAGAGAAAATTTAGGCTTTTCAAAAGAAGTGCTCAAAGATGCTTTGGAAAAAAGTTTAAACCGATTACAAACCGATTACGTGGATCTTTACCAATTGCATTGGCCTGAAAGAAACACCAACTTTTTTGGCAAACGGAATTACAAACACGACGCAAATGAAAAGTGGGAAGATAATTTTAAGGAAGTTATAGAAGTGTTGGACGGATTTGTTAAAGCAGGGAAAATTCGCCATTACGGCGTCTCCAATGAAACTTCTTGGGGATTGATGCGGCATTTGGAGGAAAGCAAACACAACAATTTAACGCGTTGTAAAACCATTCAAAATCCGTATTCCTTATTAAACAGAACTTTTGAGATTAATTTGGCAGAAGTTTCCCAGCGTGAAAATGTTGGATTGTTGGCCTATTCGCCTTTGGGTTTTGGAACATTGTCGGGCAAATACCTCACAGGAAATGCTACTGAAAATTCGCGTTTAAATTTGTTTTCTGCATATTCCAGATACAGCAGTGAACAATCAAAATTTTTAACCCAAAAATATGCCGAATTGGCAAAGGAATTAAACTTAAGTCTGGCGCAAATGGCATTGGCTTTTGTGAATCAGCAGCCTTTTTTAACAGCTACCATTATTGGCGCAACAACCATGCAACAATTACAAGAGAATATTTCAAGTAATGACGTTACGCTTTCCGAAGAAATCTTGAAAAAAATCGATGAAATTCACGAGTTGCAGCCAAATCCAGCACCGTAAAAATTCTTAAAACGACACAGATTATTAATTAAAAACGAATAAAAGGTAAATTAATCCTATAACCTGACTTAAATCATCTTTTATCCTTATTTTATATTGTTTTTTTGTTGCTAATATCTCAAATATATTACACAATTTAATCAATATGAAATTTAAGCATTTATTTAATGTCGTTTTATTGCTTGTTACAATACAAAGTTACGCTCAGTTTACTGTTAGCGGTGAATTAAGGCCGCGAGCAGAATACAGAAATGGATACAAAACTTTAACGGCAGACGGTTCGGACGCAGCTTTATTTGTATCACAACGCACACGCTTAAACACCCAATTTATCGCAGAGGATTACACCTTTTTTATTAGTTTTCAAGACGTTAGGGTTTGGGGAGACGTACCTCAATTAAATACAGCTGACAAAAATGGTTTAGCAGTGCACGAAGCTTGGGGACAGGTAAAATTTAACCCAGATTTCGCTGTAAAATTAGGTCGTCAAGAAATAGTTTATGATGACAGTCGAATGTTTGGCGACGTTGGGTGGACGCAACAATCACGAAGTCATGACGCTGCAATCTTTAAACTTGGTAATGAAAAATTCAAATTAGATTTAGGAGTTGCTTACAATCAAGAGGCCGAAAATTTATTTGGCAACTTATATGCGGTATCCGGAAATTACAAAGCAATGCAATATGCATGGTTTCATAAAAACTGGAATAAATTTAACGCAAGCTTTTTGTTTCTAAACAATGGTTTACAAAATATTGTTGCAGAAGAAATTCGATATAGCCAAACCTTTGGTACGCACTTAAAATATAAAGCAAATGATGCATTAAGTTTAAATGCGAATGCTTATTTGCAGGTGGGTAAAGATGTGCTTGACAATGATTTAAAGGCCTATTTGCTGGGGCTGGATTTAGGATATAAAGCTTCCGCTAAATTGAATTTGGGATTGGGTTTTGAAATACAATCTGGTAACGATAATGCCACTATTGGAAATGAAAACAGAGCATTTACCCCTTTTTACGGAACGAATCATAAATTCAATGGTTTTATGGATTATTTCTACGTAGGAAATCACGCAAATAGTGTTGGATTGGTTGATATTTTTGCAGAAATTGGAACAAAATTGGGAGAAAAATCCAGTTTATCAGCTTATCTGCATAACTTTTCAGCACAAGCAGAAATTACTGATGGTGTTGCAAAACAACTGGGAACTGAAATTGATTTGGTGTATTCACATAAATTAAATAAAGACGTAACGATTGGCGCAGGATATTCCCAAATGTTTGCTTCTGAAGGATTGGAAGTATTAAAAAATAATGCTGATGGAAATAGAAATAATTGGGCTTGGTTGATGCTTACCATTAAACCAACGTTATTTTCTTCAAAATAAGAAACTTAATTACAAATTATGAGCATATTCAGAAAATTAATTCCACCACCTGAATGGCGATTACCCGTACTAATTTTGTTGGGCGCCATGACCGGACTTATATTATATGCATTGATTGAATCTAAGGCGGTATCCTATTTGTCAGATGATCCAAAAACTTGTGCGAATTGCCATGTAATGACACCGCAATATGTCACTTGGCAAAATAGTTCGCATAGAGAATGGGCTTCATGTAACGATTGCCATGTTCCGCAGGACAACGTTTTTAAAAAATACCTTTTTAAAGCCAAAGATGGTTTGTACCATGCATCGGTTTTCACAACACGCGGGGAACCCGAAGTGATTAGAATGAAAGAAGCGGGTGTTGAAGTAGTTCAAAGCAATTGCATTAGATGCCATCAAGATCAAGTAACCGATGCAAGATTAAGCGGATTTGTTGAAAACCATCTTGAAAACAGAACCGACAGAAAATGTTGGACGTGTCATCAGGAAGTTCCGCACGGAAGCGTTCACAGTTTATCTTCAGTCAAATATTATGGAAAAATACCGGAAGAACATCAGGAAACAATACCGGCATGGTTAAGCAAACAGTTAAATGATTAAATAAAATAAAATAAAATAAAAAAGATAAGTAAAATGAGTACAGAAAGAAAACCTTGGAAAAACTGGGTGCTATTTTTAGCATCTTTGGTAGTGGTGTTTTTGTTAGGACTATTGGTTTCGTCAATAACAGAGCGTAAAATGGAAGCCAAATTTGCCTATACGCCCTTAACTAAAATCAATAAATTAGAGCCTAGAAATGAAGTTTGGGGCGAAAATTTTCCACGTGAATTTCAATCCTATTATAAAACCGCTGACACCTCATTTAAATCAAAATACAATGGTAACGCGATGATTGATATGTTGGAAGTTGATCCTCGTTTGGTGGTATTATGGGCAGGATATGGTTTTTCAAAAGATTACAATCAGGGTCGTGGACACGCTTATGCCATTGAAGATATCACAAACTCTTTAAGAACGGGAGGGCCAACCGGACCGGAAGACGGACCAATGCCATCGACTTGCTGGACGTGTAAATCTCCTGATGTGCCTCGTTTAATGAACGAAATTGGGGTTGATGATTACTATAAAGGAAAATGGGCAGGTAAAGGGGAACAAATTGTAAATCCTATTGGTTGCGCCAACTGTCACGATGAAAAATCGATGAAATTGGTGATCACACAACCGGCTTTAATTGAAGCTTTTCAGCGTCAGGGAAAAGACATTACCAAATCTACCCACAATGAAATGCGATCTTTGGTTTGCGCACAATGCCATGTGGAATACTATTTTAACAGTAAACTCCCGGGAAAAGAAGGAACACCATATTTGGTTTTGCCTTGGGATGATGGTAAAACTGTGGAAGACATGGAAAAATATTATGATAAGATTGGTTTTACGGATTGGGTACATTCCATTAGTAAAGCGCCAATGTTAAAAGCACAACATCCGGGCTACGAAACATACAGTATGGGTATCCATGCCAAAAGAGGCGTTTCTTGTGCAGATTGCCATATGCCATACAAAACGGAAGGCGGACAAAAATTTACCGATCACCATATTCAATCTCCTTTAAACAATGTTGCCAATTCTTGTCAGGTTTGCCACAGAGAAGAAAAAGATGAATTGATTAAAAACGTATTCGATAACCAGGATAAAATTATTGAAAACCGTGACCAGTTAGAAAAATTATTGGTTCGCGCTCACGTAGAAGCGGGTAAATGTTGGGAGTTAGGAGCTACAGAAGCTCAAATGAAAGACATTTTACAAGGTATTCGTTTAGGTCAATGGCGTTGGGATTACGTAGCAGCATCTCACGGTGGTTCTTTTCACGCCCCGGTTGAAATGGGAAGAGTCCTTGGAAAGGGAATTGATATTACACAAGAAACCAGAATTAAATTGGCGAAATTGTTAATGAAATTAGGGTTTGAGGGTGAAGTTCCTTACCCGGCCATTGAAACAAAAGCGGCAGCCCAAAAATTTATTGGTTTGGATATGGAAAAATTAAAAGCTGAAAAAGCCACTTTCAAAAAAGAGTTGGTGCCAAAATGGAAAGCAGCGGCAAAAGCAAGAGAAGCGAAATATTAAAAGCGGCAATACGCAGTTGATTTTGAGCGCTTTTTAATAAATATCTCAATACGCACTCTGATTGTTAAAAATATTATAGTAAAACTTTTATGAGTGAAAATCATTTAAATATTCAACGTAAGCTTTGGGAAAATCCTTGGGGTTACGTTGAATCTTTTTTTATCGGATTTGGTTTAATTGTTACAGGCTTTTTCCTGGAGGTTTTTACAGCATCCAATAATACATTTACGCTTACCTATCCATACAACGTTGTTTTTTTGGCAGCGTATGTTTTGTTGTTGTTTGTTTTATACAAATGGTTTTCATCAACCCAATTGATAAGATGGCTTACCAAAGTTCCTGCATCAATTTCAAGCATTTCTTTGGTGACTGTGATGGTGATGATAATGGGAATTATTCCACAGGTCACTTCCCAAAATAACCTGATAAATAATTTAGGCCTAAATCACATTACAAGCAATTGGGCATTTTTATTGATATTATTCCAATTTTTAACTTGTTTGGGTTTAATTTCAATCAAAAGAATTTTACAATTTAAATGGGCCAATTTCGGATTTATTTTAAATCATGTTGGTTTATTTTTAGCGTTAATTTCAGGTATTTTAGGTACGGGCGATTTGCAGCGTTTATCAATAAATGTTTATGAAAACAAACCAAGCTGGATTGCGACAGATGCACAAAAAAATGAAATTGAATTGCCTTTCGCATTTTATCTAAAGGACTTTTTAATTGATGAATACCATCCAAAATTGGCTTTAATCGACAATAAAACAGGAAGCATTGCCCATAATGACGGGAAAAATCTGTATCTGGTTGAAAAGGGAGAAACTTACTATTTTAATAATTTTGAAGTAAAAATAGATGACTTTTTGCCAAATGCCATGCGTTTTGGAAATCGGTATGAAGCGGTAAATGAAATAGGTTCGCCGCCTGCGGCAAAAATTTCTGTAAAAAATATGGCAACAAATGCTGTTCAAACTGCCTGGATCAGTAGCGGAAGTTTCAGATATCCTTACGAATCATTTAAAATCAGCGAAGATTATTCGGTGGTGATGACCATTCCTGAAGTGCAGAAATTTAGTTCAGACATCGATATTTTAACCCAGGAAGGTGAGCGAATAAGCACTGTTTTAGAAGTTAACAAACCGTTTAAATACAAAGGCTGGAAAATTTACCAGTTGAGTTACGATGACAAAATGGGAAAATGGTCAGACCTTTCTGTGCTGGAACTGGTTAGAGATCCTTGGCTGCCATTTGTTTATATCGGAATTTTTATGATGATTGCCGGTGCATTCTATATGTTTTGGATGGGGAATAAAATAACAAAAAACCAGTAAAATGACTTGGATAGATTTTCCTTTATATAGTTCAATCATCGTTATCTTATGGATAATCGGATTGCTGTTTTTATTGATTTCTTACAAAAAAGAAGCGGTATTAAAAGTTGCGACGCTATTATTTATGGCAGGTTGGGCGGTGTTAATTTTCTTTATTATTGAACTTTGGATCGCGTTAAACCGTCCGCCAATGCGAACTTTAGGAGAAACACGCTTATGGTATGCCGCATTTTTGCCGCTCGTTGGTTTTATAACCTACATTCGCTGGAAATATAAATGGTTTTTGGCCTATAGTATTGGTATGGCTGGAATGTTTTTGGCCATTAACTATATGAACCCGGAAACCTATTCAAAAACCCTGATGCCCGCATTGCAAAGTCCGTGGTTTATTCCGCATGTGCTGGTGTATTTGTTGTCTTATGCGGTGTTGGCCGCCTCCAGCATCGTTGCTATAAAAGGTTGGTACGATAATTTAAAGGATAACTTCAACATAGAAACCTTAAAATTGGCAGATAATTTGGTTTACATCGGTTTTTCATTTTTAACGCTTGGTTTGCTTTTTGGCGCTTTATGGGCAAAAGAAGCCTGGGGACATTATTGGACTTGGGATCCAAAAGAAGTTTGGGCATTTTTAACCTGGATGGGCTATTTAATCTACATCCATTACCGAAATTTTCATCCAAACAATTCAAAACAGGCAATTTCTATTTTGGCACTTGCTTTTGTGGTGTTGCTGGTATGTTGGTTTGGCGTAAACTATTTACCGGTTGCAAATACCAGCATACATACCTATACGCAATATTAAAATTTGCGGGCAATTTTGCTGATGAGGAATCCTTAAAAAATTAATAGCCTAATTTCGCTCTAACTCTTTTCAAAACATCGGCAGCAACAGCCCTTGCTTTTACCGCGCCAATTTCCAGGGCTTCATCAATTTCATTTAAGTTGTTCATATAATAAGTGTAGCGTTCTCTTTCAACAGCGTATTTAGCAACCAACAACTCGTAAAAAGCTTGTTTTGCAGTTCCGTAACCGTAGTTTCCTGCTTCATAATTTGCCCTCATTTCGGCAATTTGCATTGGGGAAGCAATCAATTTATATAAAGCAAATAAATTACAGGTATCCGGATTTTTAGGTTCTTCAAGCGGTGTGGAATCGGTTTGGATTTTCATGATTTGCTTGCGCAATTCCTTATCTGATAAAAATAAATTGATGAAATTTCCGCTTGATTTGCTCATTTTTCCGCCATCCGTTCCGGGAACATACATGGTGCCTTCCTGAATTTTAGCATCTGGAGGAACCAAGGTATCGCCCATTTGATGGTTAAATCGGTTGGCGACATCACGCGTCATTTCCAAATGTTGCAACTGGTCTTTTCCAACAGGAACAATTTCTGCATCATACAATAAAATATCGGCAGCCATCAACATAGGGTAGTAAAACAATCCCGCATTTACATCATCCAATCTGTCGGACTTGTCTTTAAAACCGTGTGCAAGCGTTAAGCGCTGGTAAGGAAAAAAGCAGCTTAAATACCAGGAAAGTTCTGCCACTTCAGGAATATCACTCTGGCGATAAAAAACGGTTTTGTTTACGTCCAAACCAAAAGCCAGCCAGGTTGCGGCCGTGCTGTACGTATTTTGTCGTAATTCTTCTCCATTTTTTATTTGGGTTAACGAGTGCAAGTCGGCGATAAATAAAAACGAATCGTTGTTCGCATCGTTCGCCATCGTAATTGCAGGAATAATGGCCCCTAATAAATTTCCTAAATGCGGTGTTCCCGTGCTTTGTACGCCTGTTAAAATTCTTGACATTGTTTCAAATTTAAGCAGCAAAAATACATATTTCAAAAAGAAAACAAGAATAGAATTAAATTACTATTTTTGAAGCTTATGATATTTTTTAGGTACATTTTTATTTTTGCTTGGCGCATCTGGTTTTATTGCTGGTTAATTTTAACCATAATTCCGGTTTTTCCGGTGTTGTTGGTGGTAACTTCTTCTGAAAAAATGTATCCAGCCTTTTATAAAATTGCCAGGGCCTGGGCCAAAACCTTGCTTTTCGTGATGGGTTTTAAAATAGATTTAATTGAAGAGCAAGTTTTAAAAAAGGAAAAAAGCTTTATGTTTTGCCCCAATCATACTTCTATGATTGATGTTTTTGTGATGCTGGCAATTACAAAGAATCCCTTTGTTTTTGTTGGTAAAATTGAATTGACAAAAATACCGATTTTCGGATTTTTTTATAAGAGAACCTGTATTATCGTCGACAGAAGTGATTCAAAAAGCAGAAATGATGTGTTTGACAAAGCCAGAATAAGATTGGATGACGGGCTCGATATTTGTATTTTCCCCGAAGGATTGGTGCCAGACGATGAAAGTGTGGTGTTGGCCGATTTTAAAAATGGCGCATTCAGATTGGCGATTGAATATCAGATTCCCATTGTGCCTATAACCATGTACGACTGCAAAAAACTATTTTCCTATACCTTTTTTAGCGGAAGTCCGGGAAAATTACGCGTAAAAGTTCACTCATTTATCAAAACAGAAGGACTAACCATAAAAGAGGGCAATTCATTAAAAAAGCAAACTTTTGAGGTGATTTATAATGAGTTGATAAATGATATGGAACAACAGATAATAAACACTTAACTTAAGATATTTACGTTACGTTAAAATGGACCTAGATAAAATAACCTTTTACGAACCCAAAGAGGAAAAATTCAATGTAATTTCACATGCAATAGGCTTGGTTTTGAGCATTGTTGCATTGGTGTTATTGGTTACCTATTCAAGCCTAAACGGCAGTGCTTATCACATCGTAAGTTTTAGTATTTATGGTGCAAGTTTAATTTTACTGTACTCAGCATCAACTTTTTATCATTATTCCGAAAATCCGAAGTTACGCCACAGATTAAACATTTTTGACCACTCGGCAATCTATGTTTTAATAGCGGGAACCTACACGCCATTTACGTTGGTTGTTTTAAATGGTTGGGTTGGCTGGACCATTTTTGGGGTTTCTTGGGGATTGGCACTTTTGGGCATTGTGTTAAAACTTTTTTTTACCGGCAAATATGATAAATTATCTACTTTTGCTTATGTTTTAATGGGATGGTTAATCATTTTTGCAGTAAAACCTTTGATCATGAATTTTTCGTTTGAGGGTTTGATGTGGTTGTTAAGCGGCGGTATTTTTTATACTGTTGGCGCCATTTTATACAGCATAAAAAAGATAAAATACAACCATGCCATCTTCCATATTTTTGTGTTATTGGGTAGTTTTTCGCATTTCATTGCCGTATTTTTTTATGTATTGCCTATCATAAAATAGCATTTTTATGCACATAAATTTCTTAATTATTTATAGGAATTTTGAATAAAAACCCAGTGAGAGATGAATGAAAATAGGTATCAGCAAGTAAATATAATTTTATGGATTAGCACGTTTTTTAACAAATGAAATAAAAAAAACGCAACTTTTTGAACATGTATGCAAAAGTTGTATCTTGCATACAAATTTAACTAACGTCAAGCCTTTAAACATGCTACAAATTTTACTAGTTGATGACGAAAATGATGCTTTAGAAGCATTAGAATGGAAATTAAATAACTACATTGAAAATGTAGAAGTTAAAACATGTAATTCTCCAATTAAGGCCATCGAAATTATTAATAATGAAAAGCCTGATGTTGTTTTTCTGGACATACAAATGCCAGAGATGGATGGCTTTACGATGATAGAAAAACTGCAAAACAGAGATTTTAACCTTATTTTCACAACTGCGCACGATGAATTTGCATTAAAAGCGATAAAAGTGTCTGCAATAGATTATCTATTAAAGCCTGTTGATAAGGATGAGTTATTGGCAGCAATGGATAAAATTAAAAAGTCCAAAAAAGGTGATTTGTTGGAAAACAAATTACAACTGTTGCTAAATAATATCAACGATAATAACGATAAAATTAATATTTCTGCTGATGGCAAGGTATACTTATTAGACAAAGATGACGTTGTCATGTTGAAATCTGATAAAAGTTACACCACAATTTTTTTAAAGTCAGAGCAACAAATTTTAGTGTCAAAAACACTAAAAGAAGTTGAGAAAAAATTCATGTTTCCAGAATTTTTTAGGGTTCACAATTCATATTTGGTAAATCTAAATCACGTTAAGGAATATTTAAAAGGTTTAGGGGGCGAACTTATCATGACAAACGGATTAACAGCAAGCATAAGCAGAAACAGAAAAATTGAATTGTTTAAACGATTATACTTGGATAGCTAATGCTTTTAGATTTTAATTCTGAAATATTTTCTTGGGTAAGAGGAGGTTTATTCGTCTTATTTCTTTACCACTTTTTAATTTTCTTTCAAAACAGAAGCAAACTTTACCTTTATTACAGCTTGTTTTTACTTGCGTTAACAATTTACTTATTGCAACATGTTGTTTCTGAAGAAATTAAGCCCGTTTATGCTTATATCAATTTTTCAATCCAGTTTTTAGCGTACGCAGCTTACGTTGCTTTTGCGAGAGATCTTTTAGACACAAGAACCCATCTGATACAATGGGACAAGTATTTTGAGCTTGAAATAAAAGTACTGGTGTTGTTGGCGCCGATCTTTGTGCTGATTCAATTCTTTTTTGGGTATGAATTTCAAGTGAAGGCATTCTCCGCAATTGCGCCCGCGCTTACAATATTTACCTTTGTCTCTTATTACATTATACTTACCAGAATTAACGACAATTTCTCCTTGTATTTTGTTGCAGGCTCCTTAATTTATGTTGTTTTGGCCAATGTGAGTTTTCTGGAAACAATAGTGGGCACTGAATATTTTATCAATAAAGGGGTTCAGCCTATGTTTTTTGTTTATCTGGGGGCATTATTGCAAAGTATCATATTTTCGGTCCTGCTTGGATTGATTATTAAAAGAATTGAGCAAAAAAGTAAAAACGCAGAAGTTAAATTGGCCGTAAAATTGAAAGAAATGGAGGAACTAAAAATGACAGCGCTGCAAAGTCAGATGAATCCGCATTTTTTGTTTAATTCCCTAAATTCGATTAACAATTTCGTTTTAAAAAATGACGTTGAAAAAGCGTCAGATTATATCACTAAGTTTTCAAAACTCATTCGTGTTATTTTAAACAGTTCCTCCAGCCCAACATCATCACTTACTGAAGAGTTGAACACGTTGGCGCTCTATGTTAAATTGGAACAAATGCGTGTTAGCGGCGGTTTTGATTACACTGTAACCGTAGATAAGAACCTGAAATTGGATCATATAAAAGTGCCTACCTTATTTTTGCAGCCATTTATTGAAAATGCCATCTGGCACGGAATCATGAAAAAAGATGGTGACAAAGAGATTGAATTAAGTATAAAAGAAGATCAGGGCAATGTATTGTGTGTCATTCGCGATAATGGCATTGGAATAAATAAAGCACGGGAGCTTGATCAAATCTCGCAAAAGAAAAGATTTTTTGGAACCGAAACAACAGAAAACCGTATTCGCGTGTTACACCAAAATAAAAGTGTAACCATTGAAACCAAAGATATTTCTGTAGGCAATAAAACAGGCACGCAGGTTTCCATAAGCTTTCCTTCAACTTAACACAAACCCATTTTTTAAATCAGTGCAATAGCGTTTGTAAGTTTTCATTATTTTAGGAAGACGTAACATAAAATGGAAATGAAAAAATGATATTTTCAAATTACCGAAACGGTTGATTGTCAATAATATGCATATTTATTAATAAAAAACAAACAGTTTTGAGGGCTTTAAATATCCATTTGTATTCAAAAACTTACCATTTGCATATTTTTCTTACACTTTCGCAAAGTTTTACAAAAAGTATTGAGTATCAATGGTATCTTTGATTTGTATTAATGTCAAGAGGGGTTTTGGCACTTTACACTAAAATATTAAATAAGTCTTTGGGGTTGATTTATTTATTCCTTGAACATTTTAAATATATTTATATATTAAAATGTTCAAGGTTTTTTTTTGCTTAAAATTTTTAGAATGATTCCTGACTTTCCCCTATTCTTAAATTAATTTAAAGAACACTAATTAATATCTGTTGATTGCTTAAATGCAATATATTTACACAGGCTACTTCAATAAATAATGCCACTCACAATTAGCGATGATTCAAACCACCAAAGCAATCGTAATTAATACCATAAAATATGGAGACACAAGTTTAATAGCAACTTGTTACACCGAAAAATATGGCATCAAGACGTATATGCTCAAAGGCATTTTAACTTCAAAAAAATCGACAATAAAACTGGCTTATTTTCAACCTTTAATGGTGCTCAATTTAACGGCAAACCACAACAACAAAGTCGCTTTAAATTTCATTAAAGATGTTGAAGTGCTTAACTTTAACCATTCCATTTATTCAACGATAAAAAAACAGACAATCGCTTTATTTTTGGCGGAAATCGTCTATTTTTCAATACGCGAGGAGGAAGAAAACAGTCAGTTATTTCAATACTTGGAGACTTCTTTTTTGTGGTTGGAAACCCATGACAATTCCTCAAATTTCCATCTGCTTTTTCTATTGAATCTCACCAAGTTTTTAGGATTTTATCCTGAAATGACCGATCTTAACACTGCATATTTTGATTTGACAGAAGGAAGTTTTACAAATCAGAACAAATTACATGCCGTTTCCGGCGAAAATTTAGTGCAATTTAAGAAGCTCTTAGGCATAAATTTTGATGTGTTGCATGAGGTTGATTTTAGTGCCGCAAACAGGCAAACCGTGTTGTCAATTTTAATTCAATATTTTGAATTGCATTCGAGTGGCTTTAAAAAGCCCAAATCATTAACTGTTTTAAAAGCTGTTTTTAGTTAATTATGAGGTTTTCTTTATTATTAGTACTTTTCTTAATTTCACTGTCAGCCAAATCACAACAGGTTAAAGTTCTCGATCGGGAAAGCAATTTTCCAATTAACAATGTAACCATTTATAATGACAATAGGGATTTGGTTGTTTATACCAATAAATATGGCATCGCCGATTTATCCGCTTTCAAAGAGTCAGATGTTATTTCTTTTAACCATTTATCATATATTGAATTTGAAATTTTAAAAAGGGAATTAAGCATTATTGATTTTACCGTTTATCTGTCCAATAGGGCCGAACAATTGGATGAAGTTGTGTTATCTGCATCAAGGGGAAAGGAAACGCGAAGCCGAGTCGCAGAAACAATTGCAATTACCTCAAGAGAGGAAATTAGGAGAATGGCACCGCAAACCTCTGCCGATTTGCTGGCGAATCTGCCTGGAATAAAAGTGCAAAAAACCCAAATGGGAGGCGGAAGTCCTGTCATTAGAGGAATGGAAGCAAACCGGGTGCTGTTGGTGGTTGATGGCGTTCGTATGAACAATGCGATTTATAGAACCGGACACCTTCAAAGTTCTATTACCGTGGCTCCAACTGTTTTGGAGCGAACCGAAATAATTTATGGCCCTTCTTCGGTAATTTACGGGTCAGATGCGTTGGGAGGCGTCATTAATTATTTTACCAAAACACCTGAAATAAATACAGAAAACAGGTTTGACACTTCAATTTTTTCTCGCTACAGTTCTGCAAATAACGAAAAAGCAATTCATTTGGATGTGGAGGCCAGTTT
>DATIRG010000011.1:0-2315 GCA_035470005.1 Lutibacter sp.
AAGTTCTTCAATATAAATGGTAACGCCCAATAAGGGTTCGTTTTGGCTGTTTGTTATTTTGCCCGAGAGTTTGTTTTGCGAATGTGCAAATAAGGTGAATCCTATTATAAATAGGATAGTTATATTTAATTTCATTTGAGATTTTTTTTATTGATAAAAAATAGTATTCTTAGTTAAATCAATAAAAATGGCGGTGCTCTGGAGGATTTATAATGAAATTTTGCGGAAGCCGTCTGCGCTTCTGCAGTAACTATTTGTTTTTCATTTTCAAGTTTTTCAGCAAGGTGAATTTCTGAAGAAAAATCAATTTTAAGCGTATTAATTTTGAAATGTAAAACGGAACAATCAATTTTATGCGTATCGAAATGAACGATGTTTTGCGCTTTACAAACCGAATGTTCATGGTTTTCAAACGAATGATTAAACTGTACTGCAAAGGGCAGCAGCACAGTTGTAATCAATACAATAGAGATGATATTTTTAAATACTATTTTAATTTTGCGTTTAATTTAGACTGCTAAACTACAAAATTTAAATTAATCTTTCACACCCAATTTACCTAAAATAACCTCCATGAGACACCATTTTGTAATTGCCGATTGAAATAAATTGGCACCAACAAATGCGGTAAACCACAGCCAGTCAACGTTTACTTTTACGGCAAGCAACAAACTGATTAGTATAAAGGCGCCTGCGACGGCTCTTACGATTCTGTTTTTCATTTTTCTGTTTTATTAATTCGATTTTTCAATATTTAATACGACAACATGAATTTTTGACATTGTTTTTTGTTTCGCATTAAAATCATCAGCTTTGATAAAAAAGGCATCCACATTTTCCTTTTTTACAAAAGCAAAGAATATGATGGACTGGCTTTCATCCATTTCTCCGGCGAACCAGTTGCTTTCTACGGATTCTTCAGACGAATCCCTAAAACCATGGACTTCTTTATAGGAATAGATGTGAATATCTGATTTTTTTAGCAAGAGTTTTATGTCCTTGGAAAACTCCTGAATGGCGGTAATGACTAATAATTTCATAGGTAGATATTTATTATGGTTTTTAATAATCCTGCCTGTCTTTAAACAGGCAGGTTCATCGGAAATGGTATCATCACATTTCCATTAATCAAATTTTATGATTCTTCGGATGCTGATTTATCGTTGTTATCCGAGTTATTTTCCCATTTCTTTTTTTCTGTCATATAATAAATCATCGGAACCACAATCAGCGTTAACATCGTAGAAACAATGGCGCCTGCTACCAATGATATGGCCAGCCCTTGGAAAATCGGGTCGAACAAAATAATGGAAGCGCCTATAACAACTGCTCCTGTTGTCAGTAAAATTGGCGTGGTTCGCACGGCGCCTGCATCAATAATTGCTTGTTTTAAGGGAACACCGTCGTTCAATCGAATTTCAATAAAGTCGATTAACAATACGGAGTTTCGAACCATAACACCAGCCAAAGCGATCATACCAATAAATGAGGTTGCGGTAAAGAAAGCGCCCAATAACCAGTGGCCCAAAACAATACCAACCAACGAAAGCGGAATGGCAAGCATCATCACCAATGGTGTTTTAAAGTTTTGGAACCAGCCAACAATTAACATATAAATGATAATAATGACCACCAAAAATGCGGTTCCTAAATCCTGGAAAACTTCCAGCGTAATTTGCCATTCGCCATCCCATTTCACGGCAAAATCACTTTCATCAGAAGGTTGTTCCAGGTAAAGTTCATTCAGTTTGTAGCCTTTTGGCAATTTAATTTTTTGTAATTTCTCTTTCATTCCCAAAATGGCATATACCGGACTTTCCAATGCACCTGCCATATCAGCAGTGACATAAACCACTCTTTTTTGGTCTTTTCTGTAAATAGAATTTTGTAAAGTATCTTGTTTGATGCTTACCAAATCACTTATTGGAATCACGTTGCCCTGACTTCCTTTTATTTTGATATTTTGTATGTCGGCCAAACTCGTTTTATCCGCATCACTTAATCCCAACACAATATCAACCTGATCAAAAGAAGTTTCATCATATAAATAGGAAATTGGGTATTCTTTTAAAAGATAGGTCAGATTGCCAACAATTTGTTGTGGTGCAATGCAGTTAAGCATGGCTTTTTCTCTGTCAATTTCAATTCGGTATTCAGTTTGTGCATCTTCAACCATCCAGTCAATATCCACCACATCATTCGTTTTTTTCAGAATTTCTTTAAGCTGGTTTGCCACTTTAATTTGTTCTCCGTAATCTGGTCCATAAACTTCCGCAACCAAGGTCGATAAAACAGGAGGTCCTGGCGGAACTTCC
>DATIRG010000012.1:0-2302 GCA_035470005.1 Lutibacter sp.
GCTAAAAACTCTGAGAACGAAAGTTCTTGGAGTTTTTTTTATTTATTAATTTTACTCAAAAGTAAACAATCAAGGCACCTTTTTAAAATTTTTAACAGTATTTTTTGGCAGTGATTGTTAACCGTTGTTTATTCTTTCTCCTGTATCACTATTAAATGCTAGGTTTTCCAAGTTGACTATTTAGGTAAATTTTCGCTATTTTCTTAACCCTAAGCCATTTTAAGTTAAATTTTGTCCTTTAAATCTTGGATTTTTAATTTAAAACCTGCACTAATAACATATATCCTTTAACAAATAACAAATAAAATTTTACTTCTTAAATGTTACTTCAGGATTACCTTCGGTGATCCTGAGAAAAGTCCGCTTTGAAAATCAACAAAAGAAAACACCACGCGCTAAAAAAACAAAGCAAGCTTTTATTTTTAGCTTGCTTTGTTTTCAACTTTTTGTATCTAACTTTTTACTTGCTAAGCAAAGCTCGATCAGGATTATCTGCGATGATCCTGATAAAAGTCCGCTTTGAAAATCAACAAAAGAAAACATCGCTCACTAAAAAAACAAAATAAATTTTGTTTTTTTGGCTTGCTTTATTTTCAGCTTTTTGTTGATTTATTCGTGACTCCACCAGGATTCGAACCTGGATCTAAAGTTTAGGAAACTTTTATTCTATCCCTTGAACTATGGAGCCGCTAATAATATTAAGATTGTTTTCCAAACAGTGCCATCATCTGTTGCCTGCTTAAAGAAGTGCTTGTTCCGGCAGTTTTGCTGCTTAGGTTATGATGATTGATATTTAACAGCATTTCGCCCTTTACCTTTTTATATTCAAATTTCACCACGGTATCATGGTCCGTTTGAACAAAGATCTGGTGGCTGTTGTTATTTTCAAAACCTTCAATAATCATATTAAAAATGGTTTCTTTATTGGGAAAATTAAATGATTTCTCCAGGTGTGCTATTTTTGAATTCACATCAGAATACACCCAGGAAAATAAATTTTCCGATTTTAAGAGCTTTACTGAATGTTTCCCATTTTTAACACTTCCTATTTCCTGTGCGAAAATTGAGGCAGTCATTAAAATTAAAAACAGTGTCAGTTTTATTTTCATAACAATTCTTAAAATAAAAGCCCAAATATAGGCAAAAAAACGAGAAAACATTGAAGCGCGAAGGCTTTTGCTTTCTATTTATCAGGAATGCTTTTAACGCCGCTGCAGTTGTAAACCGATAATCACCCCAATTGTTTAAATTTAATGAGCAAAAATATTTGGAAACCTTCATTGAAGCCCTATAAAAATCCGAAAATAAAGTCAAAAAAATATTGGTCCAAAACCCTCAAATACCTTAAAAATTTTGGCAACAAGCACAAAAACAATAAATAAAATTTTAAATAGTATATTTACCGCCATTAAAACCTGAAAATATGCCAAATCAGACATTGTGGGGCCACCCAAAAGGATTGTACATTTTATTTTTTACCGAAATGTGGGAACGTTTTTCGTACTACGGAATGCGCGCCATCTTTATTCTATACCTGACCGCTAAAACTACGGAAGCCAATGCCGGATTGGGTTGGGACAAAGTTTCTGCGTTGGAATTGTATGGTTGGTACACCATGCTGGTTTATGTAATGTCGGTTCCGGGAGGCTTGTTGGCAGACAGGTGGCTGGGCCAGAAAAAAACGGTGATGCTGGGTGGTGTGTTGTTGTGTATCGGTCATTTTATCTTGGCTTTTGATGCTTTGTGGGCGTTTTATTCAGGAATTGCTTTTATCATTTTGGGTGTTGGTGCCTTAAAACCGAATATTTCAAGTATGGTTGGCGGTTTGTACCAACAAGGCGATTTAAAACGAGATTCCGCTTTTACCATTTTTTATATCGGTATCAATATTGGTGCATTTGCTGCGCCTTTGCTGGTTGGTTATGTAGGCGAAGTGATCAATTGGCATTATGGGTTTGGCTTGGCCGGAATTGGAATGGCCATCGGACAAATAGTGTATGTTTGGGGACAAAAATATTTAACCACTGTGGGGAATTTTGTGCCGGCACAAAGGGAAATCGGCACCAATAGAAGTATACCGCTCACTTCCGTAGAAAAAGACAGAATGATTGTGTTGGTGTTGTCCTTTTTAATTGTGATTGTTTTTTGGGGCGCTTATGAACAAGCCGGCGGATTGATGAATTTGTATGCCCGTGACAAAATTGACCGTGTGATGTTTGGATTTGCAGTTCCTGCGAGTTTTTTGCAGGCCTTGCATGCTTTTTATGTCATTTTATTGGGGGTGCCTGTTGCCTACTTTTGG
>DATIRG010000013.1:0-4039 GCA_035470005.1 Lutibacter sp.
GAATATACACGTCCGGCCCGTTATGTGGAAAATGGAAATGTTGTTGTAAAAGACGCTTTATCGGATGTTGAATTTGTTGATTTTGAAGGCATTGGGACTTTGGAATCTTTCAATTCGGACGGGTTGCGATCCATCATTTACACCATGGCGCATATCCCGAATATGAAAGAGAAAACCTTGCGCTATCCGGGCCATATTGAATATATCAATGTGTTGAAAAAGAGCGGATTTTTTAATGAAGAAAAAATAAATATTAACGGTATTGATGTTTCGCCTTTAGAATTCTCCTCAAAAATATTGTTTAAAGAATGGAAATTGGGCGATACGGAAGAAGAAATTACGGTGATGCGAATTACGCTGAAAGGCACAAACAAAATTGGCGAGAGCAAGACCATTGTTTACAATTTACACGATGAGTTTTGCCCAAAAACAAATACTTCATCCATGGCACGAACCACAGGTTATACGGCCACGGCAGCAGCCAATTTGTTTTTAGACGGTTTGTTCACGGAAAAAGGTGTGTTCCCGCCAGAATTGGTTGGAAAACACGAAAAATGCTTTCATTATTTCCTTAATTATTTAAAGGAAAGAGATGTAATTTATACCAAGGTTGAACTTTAGTTGGCAGTCCTTTTTTGCAGATTATAATTGAAAAAAATCGCCTAAGAAATAATTCTTAGGCGATTTTTTTTATTGTTATTTAAAATTTATTCTTTTGAATAATCTTTATTTAGCAAATCTAAAATATCAGCAGTTACGTTCATTTTTTCTTCACCATACATTACAGTTCCTTTACCCGATGTTCCAATAATTAACTGAAAACCTTTTGCTTTTGCGTAATCCGCCACAACACTGTCAACTTTTTTAGTCAACGCTTCGCTTTTTTCCTGATTCTCTTTTTGTAGTTCTTCAGAAGCTTGTTGTTGTCTTGCCTGTAAAAATTGTTGTTCTTGTTGTAAAGCACCTTCAGCTTCTGCTCTTTTTTGAGGAGACATTTGAGGAGCCGATTTATAATATTCCTGAACCTTTAATTGAAAAGGACCTTGTAAACTGTCCAATTGTTTTGCAAACACATCTTGTTTTGCTTTCAACTTTTCTTCTAAAGCTTTTGTTGCGCTATAATCTTTCATGATAACCTCAACATCAATATAAGCTATTTTAGTTTGGTTACACGATGCCATTGCAATGGCAAAAGCGATGATAAGTATTTTTTTCATTTTTAAAATTTTGAGTTGTTGATTTAAATTTTTGTGCGAATATATAAACAAAAAACAAGGTTTGGTAAAATATTTTACAATATTGATTTTATTTATGATTAATAGTGTTGTTATAATAAATTCTGATAAAAAATGGATTCATGAGCCTTGAATACAGCCGTTTTTAGAAAAATTAAATACCACAAATCATTTAGATCGAAAAACCGCGCTTAAATCGCTTTAAAATTACTTTTTAGCGTTTTTAAGCAGGTAGATTAAGGAAGAATGCTCTTTGGTTGTCATTGCTTTTATGTTAGAGCGTAACCCGATATAAAAAGCTTTCAAAAAATTATCTTTTCCGTTTTTATATTTTTCACTTAACAATGAAACGTAAAAGGAATCAAACCACATCGGCAATATTTTTACAACGTTCATTTCATGGTTGCCAAACAACAATCGAATCGATTTTTTTGAAAAATGCCACAAATGTCTTGGAACATCAAAAGCTGCCCAAAACTGTTTATAATAATTGGCATCATAACTTTTGAAATTTGGCACCGCCACAATTAAAACGCCATCGGATTTTAACAATTTTTTTAATGATGAAATATAAACTTCCAAGTTTGGAACGTGCTCCAACACATGCCACAAAGTAATCACATCAAACTGCGCTTCACTATTTAACTGATTGATTTCTGAATAAATTTCTGAATCAGAAGTTCCCTTTAATTTATTTTCTGCAGTTATTTTTGCTTTTACATTTGGCTCCACGCCTGTAATCTTCCATCCGTTATTTTTACAGACCAGCAAAAAATCACCGGTTCCGCAACCAACGTCCAGTAAATTTTTTCCTGAAGATTTGAAAGAATTGATTAGTTTCAACTTATTGGTTAGCGCATATTTTTTTACTATTTGGTATACTTTATCAATCACAGTTTCTTTTGAATCTGTATGGGAAATATAATCCTCACTTTCATAATAACCCGACAATTCTTCAACCTTCGGCTGCGGAAAAGTTTCAAGCATATCCAAATCGTTATGATATACCAAATCGAAATTTTTATTTGATACGGTATAATCTTTACACGTTAAATAATGCGTTGTTTCGGAAATCATTTTTTTAATAATTTGAAATATTTAATCGGATTTACTTTATGGGTTCCACGTGGAACATCCAAAAATTAACGCCCCATATAAACCAACAATACGGCAATATCGCTTGGCGAAACACCACTGATTCTACTCGCTTGCGAAATGGTTGTGGGTTGAATTTTGGTTAGTTTCTGGCGCGCTTCAATGGACAAAGATTTTACTTTTGAATAATCGAAATTTCCTGGAATGGCAACGTTCTCTAATCGATTCACTTTGTCCGCCTGGTTCCTTTCTTTGTCTATATAACCGGCATATTTCACATGGATTTCTGTTTGCTCTTCTATCTCCCTATCGATATTGTTTTCGATAACGAACGCTTCCACTTTCGCTAATTTCCTCAAATCTGTAAAGTTTAATTGTGGCCGTGCGGCAATCTTAAATAGCTTCATGGACTGGTCAATTTTAGCAGAATCATTGGCTTCTAAAATCGGATTAATCTCATCTGGAAGCACGCTGGTTTCCAACAAAAATTTTACAAACAAATCGGTTTTTGCCTGTTTTTCAACCACCCTGTCCATCCGTTCTTTTGACACCATTCCCAATTGAAAAGCAATCGGTGTTAACCGTAAATCGGCATTGTCCTGACGCAATAAAGTTCTGTACTCAGCTCGTGAAGTAAACATTCTGTAAGGTTCTTCCGTTCCTTTTGTGATTAAATCATCAATCAAAACACCTATATAAGCTTCATCACGTTTCAGCACAAAAGGTTCTTTTCCTTGAATATTTAAAGCTGCATTGATGCCCGCCATCAAACCTTGCGCGGCTGCTTCTTCATAACCTGTCGTGCCATTTATTTGTCCGGCAAAATAAAGATTCTTGATGCGTTTTGTTTCCAAAGAATGTTTCAATTGCGTAGGCGGAAAATAATCGTATTCTATTGCATACCCAAATCTGAAGAATTTCACGTTCTCAAAACCGGCAACTTTGCGCAATGCTTTGTCCTGAATATCTTCAGGCAATGAAGTAGAAAAACCGTTTACATAAACCTCAACCGTATCCCAGCCTTCAGGTTCCACAAAAATTTGGTGTCTTGTTTTAGTGGCGAAACGATCAATTTTATCCTCTATCGATGGACAATATCTAGGGCCAATACTTTGAATTCGGCCGTTAAACATGGGTGACCTGTCAAAACCTTCTCGCAGCAAATCATGAACTTCCAAAGAAGTGTAGGTCATATAACAAGAACGTTGCGTTTCCAATGGTTTTGTTGTAGACAAATAAGAGAATTTTTCAGGCATTTCATCTCCTGGTTGCTCAATCATTTTAGAATAATCCAACGATCGTCCGTCAACGCGCGGCGGCGTTCCGGTTTTCATTCTTCCGGCTTCAAAGCCCATTTTTACCAAATCTTCGGTTATTCCGGTTGAAGCCTTTTCTCCTGCCCTGCCACCTCCAAATGATTTGTCGCCGATATGAATCAAGCCATTCAAAAAAGTGCCTGCAGTAATTATTACTGATTTTGCTTTTATTTCGATCCCAAGAGCCGTTTTTACACCAACAATTTTATCTCCATCAAATAATAATCCGTTAACAGAGTCCTGATAAAAATCCAAATTGGTAGTCTGTTCCAGCATCAGTCTCCAGCATTCCGCAAAACGCATTCGGTCACTTTGGGCACGCGGACTCCACATGGCAGGTCCTTTTGATTTATTCAACATTTTAAACTGTATGGCAGTTTTATCTGTGACCAC
>DATIRG010000014.1:0-6344 GCA_035470005.1 Lutibacter sp.
AAACTTTGGATGCTGCAGACCAGAAATGGCAAACGTACAGGCGCTGCCATGGTGAAAATTGCTATGGATCTTTTAAAAGAGGATTTAATTACAGAAAAAGAAGCAATTTTACGCATAGAACCAAATAAACTGGATGAATTGTTACATCCTATTTTTGACCCTAAAGCATTAAAAAAAGCCAGGGTAATTGCACAAGGCTTGCCCGCTTCACCGGGTGCAGCCAGCGGTCAGCTGGTTTTCTTTGCAGATGAAGCCCATAAATATAAAAATTCGATATTGGCACGAATTGAAACTTCACCAGAAGATTTGGAAGGCATGAATATTGCCAATGGAATTTTAACGGCGCGAGGCGGTATGACTTCCCATGCGGCTGTTGTTGCACGTGGTATGGGAAAATGCTGTATTTCCGGTGTTGGCGCTTTAAAAATTGATTATAAAACCCGCACGATGGGGATAAACGGAAAAGTATACCATGAAGGCGACTGGATTTCACTAAATGGCTCATTAGGAAATATTTATGAAGGAAATTTAGCAACTGTTGAACCTGAATTGTGTGGTGAATTTGGGGAGATTATGCTATTGGCCGATAAATTTGCGACTATGAAAGTGAGAACAAATGCCGATACGCCAAATGATGCTAAAATCGCCCGAAATTTTGGTGCACAGGGAATCGGGCTCACCAGAACAGAACATATGTTTTTTCATGAAGATCGCATTAAAGCGATGCGTGAAATGATTTTAGCGGAAAATGTGGAAGGAAGAAAAGCAGCTTTGGTAAAACTGCTCCCAATGCAACGCAGCGATTTTGAAGGAATATTTGAAGCCATGAAAGGATTTCCGGTAACCATCCGTTTGTTAGATCCGCCATTACACGAGTTTGTTCCTCACGAATTGTCGCAACAGAAAGAATTGGCACTAGAAATGAAGGTTTCTTTAAGTTTCATACAAAATAAAGTGGCGGAATTGGCAGAATTTAATCCAATGTTGGGCCATAGAGGATGCCGTTTGGGAAATACCTTTCCGGAAATTACCGAAATGCAAACCAGGGCAATTATGGAAGCTGCCTTAAATTTAAAAACCATCGGAATTAAAGCCGTGCCTGAAATTATGGTTCCTTTGATTGGAACATTGAAAGAATATATTGCCCAAGAAGAAATTATTAGAGCTACTGTTAACAAAGTATTTGAGGAAAGAAATGATACCATTCCGTATTTGGTTGGTACGATGATTGAAATCCCGCGAGCCGCTTTAACAGCCGATTTAATTGCGCAACGAGCCGAATTTTTCTCTTTTGGCACCAACGATTTAACCCAAATGACTTTTGGATATTCCCGTGACGATTCAGGAAAATTTTTGCCGATATACCTGCAGAAAGGAATTTTAGCCGTCGATCCTTTCGACGTATTAGACCAGGAAGGAGTTGGACAATTGGTTAAAATGGGAACAGAAAAAGGCAGAAGCACAAAACCAAACCTAAAAGTCGGTATTTGCGGCGAACACGGCGGCGAGCCAAGTTCTATTGCATTTTGCCACAACATAGGTTTGGATTATGTTAGCTGCTCGCCATTTAGAGTCCCAATCGCAAGAGTTGCCGCTGCGCAAGCTGCGATAAAGTAAGTTTTTGATTAAAAAGTTAAAGGTTATTTGTTATTAGTTATTGTTTTTTTGAATCTTTAACATCTAACTTTTAACCTTTAACTTTAAACTTTTATTTACCTTCGCACTATGATTAATCTTGTAATCCTTGGCGGCGGGAATGTGGCCTATCATTTAACAAATGCATTGTTGCAAAACAGTGCAATAAATGTTGTTCAGGTTTATAACAGAAGCATCGAAAATATTAACTGCTTTAAAAACAGCACTTCAATCACAAATAATTTATCGGAATTAAAAGATGCTGATATTTATATCCTTGCAGTTTCCGACAATGTTATTTCTGAGATTTCATCAGCCTTAAACTTAAAAAACAAATTGGTGGTGCATACTTCGGGAAGTATGGCAATGGACGAGCTTAAATCAGTTTCCTGTAAAGGCGTTTTTTATTTATTGCAAACCTTTTCCAAAGAAAAAAAAATCGATTTTTCAACCGTTCCAATTTGTATTGAAGCCGAAACTGAAGCAGATTTACAATTACTGGAAATTTTGGCAAATTCCATTTCAAAAAATTGTTACCGCATAAATTCCAGTCAGCGTAAAAGTTTGCATGTGGCTGCCGTATTTGTGAATAATTTCGTGAATCATTTGTATCACATCGGTCATGAGATTTGTGAGCAAAACAAGATTCCTTTTGAAATATTGCTTCCGTTAATCTTGGAAACGGCAAATAAAATAACTACTTTGCCGCCCCTTGAAGCACAAACCGGACCCGCGAAAAGAAACGATACCAAAACCATTGAAAAACATATAGCAATGCTCAATAAAAATCAGCAAGAAATTTATACATTGCTCACCAAATCTATTTACAATACTTATGGAAAAAAGTTATAAAGAAATAATGCCCCAAATCACCACTTTTATTTTTGATGTTGATGGCGTGCTGACGAATGGAAATGTAAGGGTTACCGAAACTGGTGAATTACTTCGGGAAATGAATATTAAGGATGGCTATGCGCTTAAAACCGCATTAAGTGCCGGATATCGAGTTTGCATTATTTCTGGCGGAACCAACGAAGGCGTTCGTGCAAGATTTATAGCTTTGGGAATTACCGATATTTATTTAGGAACACACCATAAAACAGATCAATTTAAAGATTATACAACGCTATATGGCATAAAACCCGAAGAAGTTTTATATATGGGTGATGACATTCCTGATTATCAAGTGATGAAAATAGTTGGACTGCCTTGCTGTCCGAAAGACGCTGTTCCTGAAATTCAACATATTTCCCGATATATTTCCCAAAAAAAAGGCGGAAATGGCTGTGTGCGCGATGTGATTGAACAAGTGCTGAAAGTTCAAGGAAAATGGGATTTTCAATTCGACGCCAAACTTTTCTAATTTTTATCTTATGAAAAAAACACTACTCATTTTTGCTTTATTATTAGCATTTGTCAGCCATTCACAATCAATTACAGGAAAATGGAAAACCATTGACGATGAAACAGGCAAAGAAAGATCTATTATTGAAATTTACGAATCCGAAGGAAAGATTTATGCAAAAATTGTAAAATTATTGGTAAAAAGTGAAGAAAACAGGGTTTGCGAAAATTGCAAAGGTGCCAATAAAAACAAACCGCTTAAAGGATTGATTGTGATTGATGGCTTAAAAAAGGATGGAAACGAATGGAATGGCGCAAAAATACTCGACCCAAAAACAGGAAGTGAATACAAATGTTATATCACATTAGAAGAACCAAACAAATTAAAAGTGCGCGGTTATTTGGGTTTTGCATTGCTGGGAAGAACGCAATATTGGTATAGAGTTAAGTCTTAGCAACATTAATTTTTCTTATTCAACATTGGAACAAATTTGAATTTACCCAATTCGTGTTTTTCAAAATCTTTTTCGCTGGTTCTGATAAACAAGGTCATAATTTGTTCTGCATCACCAATTGGAATCACCAGCCTTCCTCCTATTTTTAACTGACTCAGCAAAGCTTTTGGCACAAAAGGTGCTCCGGCGGTTACTATAATTCCGTCAAAAGGTGCATCTTCTGGCAATCCTTTATATCCATCGCCAAAAATAATTTTTTTAGGTTTGTAGCCAAGTTTCGGCAAAAATAATTTTGTTTTTTTAAACAATTCCTGCTGACGTTCAATAGTGTAAACTTTGGCACCCATTTCCAACAAAACAGCCGTTTGATAGCCAGATCCTGTGCCAATTTCCAAAATTTGATGATTCTCGCGAACCTGAAGTAATTCTGTTTGAAAAGCAACTGTATAAGGTTGGGAAATAGTTTGGTCGGAGCCAATGGGAAAAGCTTTGTCCTGATACGCAAAATCGGCAAAACTTGAATCCAAAAACAAGTGCCGTGGCACATTTCCAAGCGCCGTCAATACATTTTTGTCTGTTATGCCCTTTTGTGCAATTACTTTTACCAACTGATTTCTAAGCCCGTTATGCTTGTGTGTGTCCTTCACTATTCCCTAAAATTTGAAGGCCTAAAATAGGAATAAATGCCTAAAGATTGTTACTTTTACCTGTATAAAAATAAACAAATTAATTATGCTGAAAGCAGGAGTTTTAGGTGCCGGACATCTTGGTAAAATTCATTTAAAATTAATAAATCAATCAGAAAAATACGAATTGGTAGGTTTTTATGATCCTATCAGGGAAAATGCAGAAAAAGTTGAAAAAGAATTTGGCTACAAATCTTTTGATTCGATTCAGGAATTAATTGATGCCGTTGACGTTGTTGATATTGTAACGCCAACACTTTCTCATTTCGACTGTGCGAAAGAAGCCATTGAAAAAGGAAAACATGTTTTTATTGAAAAACCAATCACCAAAACCGTTGAAGAAGCGGAAATGCTTATTGGTTTGCTAAAAAAACATCATGTAAAAGGGCAAGTTGGGCACGTAGAACGCTTCAATCCAGCTTTTACCGCAGTTAAAGACGCCATCCACAATCCGATGTTTATTGAAACACATCGCTTGGCCGAATTCAATCCAAGAGGAACCGATGTTCCGGTAGTGCTGGACTTAATGATTCACGACATCGACATTATTTTGAGCGTGGTGAAATCAAAAGTGAAAAGCGTAAATGCCAGCGGCGTTTCCATTTTGAGTGATACGCCAGACATTGCAAATGCACGAATTGAATTTGAAAACGGCTGTGTCGCCAATTTAACGGCCAGCAGAATTTCTTTAAAAAATATGCGCAAAACACGCTTTTTTCAACGTGATGCCTATATTGCTGTCGATTTCTTTGAAAAAGCAACAGAAGTTGTCAGAATGAAAGATGCGCCTGAAAATCCGGGCGATTTCGATATGATTTTACAAAATGCTGAAGGTTTAAAAAAGCAAATCTATTTTGAAAATCCGAAAATTGCAGCCAACAATGCCATTTTAGATGAACTGGAAACTTTTGCAGATGCTATCAATAACAATACAACGCCTATTGTAACGTTGGAACAAGGTACTGAAGCACTTCGTGTTGCACAAATGATTATTAACGATTTTTAATATGAATATTTACCAGGTTGACGCATTTACCAACAAGGTTTTCAAAGGAAATCCCGCTGCTGTTTGTCCGCTTGAAAAATGGATTTCAACAGATTTAATGCAGGCCATTGCTGAAGAAAACAATTTATCAGAAACTGTTTTCTTTGTAAAAAACGAAAATTCATTCGACATAAAATGGTTTACGCCCACTTGCGAAGTAGATTTGTGCGGCCATGCAACGTTGGCTGCGGCACATATTATCTTCACCGAATTAAATTACAAAGAAAAACAGCTCACATTTAATTCAAAAAGCGGCAAACTGACCGTTACAAAAAATGGAGACTGGTACACCCTAAATTTTCCTTCAGAAGAAATTTCAGCCATTGAAACACCCGAACTTTTAACAATAGCCTTAAATGTCCCTGTTTTAAAAAGCTTTAAAGGAAAAGGGAAATTGCTGGTTGTATTGGAAAATGAAACTGTTATTAAAAATTTAAAACCAGCATTCAATTTATTGGCCCAAATAGAAACAAACGTGGTAATTGTTACTTCAAAAGGTGATCAAGTCGATTTTGTTTCCCGAGTATTTGCGCCAAACATGGGCATCAATGAAGATCCGGTGACAGGTTCAACACATACCTTGCTGATTCCTTTTTGGGCGAAAAAGTTGCATAAAAAAAAATTAGAAGCTGTCCAATGCTCAAAAAGAACAGGATATTTGAAATGCGAATATTTAAATGACCGTGTTGAAATGAGCGGACAAGCCGTTACCTATTTAAAAGGACAATTAATTATATAATTACAAATTATGAAAAATATAGCTGTTATAGGCGCAGGAACTATGGGAAATGGAATTGCCCACGTTTTTGCCCAAAATAATTACAAAATACATTTAATTGATGTTTCACAGGAAGCTTTAGACCGAGGCTTGTCAACAATCGTTAAAAATTTGGATCGTTTGGTCGATAAAGGAACCATCACTGCGGAAATTAAATCGCAAACACTTGCCAATATCACGACTTTTACTTCAATTGCTGTAGGCGTTAAAAATGTGGATCTGGTGGTGGAAGCCGCCACAGAAAATGTGGATTTAAAATTAAAAATATTCAAACAAATTGACGAAGAAGCACCAGAAAATGCCATTTTGGCTTCCAATACTTCTTCTATTTCAATCACAAAAATTGCGTCGGTCACCAAACGACCGGAAAAAGTGATAGGAATGCACTTTATGAATCCGGT
>DATIRG010000015.1:0-4918 GCA_035470005.1 Lutibacter sp.
ACGTACAAACAATCTTTGTCAATTTTATAAACTTCAGTCAGCAATTCCCAAGCCCAGTCAATGGCTTCTTTTTTAAAATAGTCGCCAAAACTCCAGTTTCCCAACATCTCAAACATCGTGTGGTGGTAAGTATCTTTCCCCACTTCTTCCAAATCGTTGTGTTTTCCTGAAACCCTTAAACATTTTTGCGTATCGGCAATTCGTTTTTCAGTGGCGGTTTTTTGTCCCAAAAAATACTCTTTAAATGGCACCATGCCTGCATTGGTAAACATAAGCGTCGGGTCATTTTTTAGCACCATTGGAGATGACGGCACGATTGCGTGTTTTTTTGAAGCAAAAAAATCTAAAAATTGTTGACGTACGAGTTGTGATTTCATAATTGATTTAATATTTTTTTGAACGTCATAGACTAACATCTAATAAGTTCATTTTTAGCGATTTAATCTTTTTTAAAAGGCAAATCCCCTGTTAATTATATGCTAAAAAAAAGCGGGTTTGCCAATTGTATAAAACATTTTGTAAATTTGTCGTTATTGCTTCAAATATGAGCCAATATTTGAGACAAAAATAATATAATTTTTATACAATGGCGAAGGTAAAATATTATTACGATTCAGAATCATTATCCTATCAAAAGATACGGCCAAAAAAGGGTGAAAATTTAAAAAAGCTGCTATTAACATTGGCTTCTGCCACAGTTTTTATGATATTGGGTTTTGTGTTGTTTACCAATATTTTTGAATCTCCCAAAGAAAAAGAATTAAAACGCCAGTTAGAGTTTGTAAAATTAAATGAAGAACTGCACGCCAAAAAAATTGTTCAGCTATCAGAAGTTTTAGCAGATATCCAAGAAAGAGACAACAACATTTACCGATTGTATTTTGAAGTAAATCCAATTCCCGATGAACAGCGCAAGGCTGGTTTTGGCGGCGTAAACCGTTATAAAGCGTTGGAAGGTTTCGACAATTCTGAAATGATTATTGACGTGACAAAAAATATGGATATTTTGGCAAAACAGCTGTATGTGCAGTCAAAATCGCTGGATGAAATTGTGAAATTGGCAGAAAATAAAGAAAAATTATTGGCGGCAATTCCCGCCATTCAACCTATTGAAAATCAAAATTTAACAAGGATGGCTTCCGGATACGGCTGGCGATCGGATCCTTTTACAAAAGCAAGAAAAAAACATTTAGGCATGGACTTTTCCGCACCTGTCGGAACGCCGGTTTATGCTTCGGGTGATGGTTATGTGGAGCGCGCCGACCAAAATTCTGCAGGTTACGGAAAGCATATCAGAATTGAACATGGTTTTGGCTATGTTTCTTTGTATGCGCATTTAAGCAATTACAATGTTCGAAAAGGCCAAAAAGTGAAAAGAGGCGATTTAATTGGCTTTGTCGGAAATACCGGCCGTTCGCAAGGCCCGCATTTACATTATGAAATTTATAAAAACCGAACAGCGATAAATCCTATTAACTTTTATTACGGAAACTTGTCGCCGGATGAATTTGAAGCTATGCAAAAAGCGGCTCAAATTGAAGGACAATCTCTTGACTAATGCATATAGATTTACCTGAAAAACGATATTATAAAATTGGCGAAGTCGCCACTGCATTTGGCGTTAACACGTCCCACATTCGATTTTGGGAAAATGAATTTGACATTTTAAAGCCCAAAAAAAACAAAAAAGGCAATCGGCTTTTTACCCAAGAAGATATCAAAAATTTGAAGCTAATTTATCATTTGGTTAAAGAAAAAGGTTTTACCTTAGATGGTGCAAAAAACAAACTGAAAGAGCAGCCAAAAGCGGTAAAAAACAATCAGGAAATCATTACCCGACTGGAAGCCATCAAAGAAGAACTGATTAAAATAAAAAGCCAAATTGATTAATTTCAATAAAAATAATATTTTGGGCCTGCCCGCATTTTTGTTGGGCGTTACCGCAAGGGTCAGGTTTTATGTTCCAAACTTTTTTCGCTAAAAAAGCTCAAAAAAGGTTTTCCACTTCAACCCCTAACGCAAATTGAATAAATAATTAAGGTTTTAGGTTAAAATAATTATTATCAAAAAACTGTAACAAAATTATTTTTTAGTGAACTAATAAAACAAAATTATAAACAATTAAAAATCATAAAAAATGAAAAAGTGGTTAATACCTGTAATTATAGTAGCAGTCCTGGCTTTCGCCGGTTATAGCTGGGTAAAAGGATTTTACAATACAGCAGTTCAACTGAATGAAAATGTTTCCGAAAGTTGGGGGAATGTTCAAACAGCTTACCAACGCAGAAGCGACTTGATAGGAAATTTGGTAAACACCGTAAAAGGTGCTGCCGATTTTGAAAGAGAAACGCTGACTTCAGTAATCGAAGCCCGTGCAAAAGCAACTTCTGTACAAATTGATCCAACAAACATTACACCAGAGCAATTGGCGCAATTTAACCAAGTTCAGGGTGGTTTAAGCGGTGCATTAAAAAGCTTGCTGGTAACCGTAGAGCGTTATCCCGATTTAAAGGCAAACCAAAATTTCCTGAAATTACAGGATGAATTGGCAAGCACAGAAAATCAGATTTTAACGGCCCGTACACGTTTTAATGAAGCGACCAAACCTTTTAACAATCACGTTAAAAGATTTCCAAATTCAATTTTGGCCGGAATGTTTGATTTTGAAGGCAAACCTTATTTTGATGCTGAAGCCGGTGCTGAAAATGCGCCAGAAGTACAATTTGATTTTGGTAAAAAAGAATAAATGTCAAACATTGAAGAATTTTTAACCGTCGCGCAAGAGCAAGCCATTATAAAAGCGATTGAAGTGGCAGAAAAAAACACTTCAGGAGAAATTCGTGTCCATTTAGAAAAAATTACAGATTTACCTCCATTGGAAAGAGCTTTGGAGGTTTTTCATTTGTTGGAAATGGAAAAAACCGATTTAAGAAACGGCGTGCTGATTTATGTGGCCATTGAAAGCAGAAAATTTGCCATTCTAGGTGATGAAGGCATTCATACAAAAGTGACCGAAAATTTTTGGGCTGCAGAAAAAGAATTGATGCTTTCTTATTTTAAAAAAGAAGAATTTTCAAAAGGAATTGAACTTGCCATTATCGAAGTTGGGAAAAAACTAAAAGAATTTTTCCCTTATCATTCAAGTGATACTGACGAATTATCAAATGAAGTTTCAAGAGGATAAAACCAATGATGTACAAATCAATAAAAAAATATATTGCATTTTTTATAACCATTTTGCTGGCGCAAGTTGCTTTTTCACAATTCACCATTCCCGAAAAGCCAACAATGCAAACCAGTGTTTATGACTACGCAAATCTATTAACCAGCGAACAAAAATCGGCCCTCGAAAGCAAATTAATTCAATATTCCGATTCCACGTCTACGCAAATTGTAGTGGTGACTGTTGAAACCATCAACGGCGAAGATATTGGAATTTTAACGCCAAAATGGGCGCATGAATGGGGAATCGGCCAGGCCAAAGAGGACAATGGTGTGTTAATGTTGTTGGCCAATAAAGAGCGCAAAATTTGGATTGCGCCCGGTTATGGCGTAGAACATAAATTAACGGCCGGAATTACCGGTGAATTGGTAAGAAACATTATCATTCCCGAATTTAAAAAAGGCGATTTTTATGGCGGTTTGGATAAAGGAAGCGATGCCATTTTTAAAGTTTTAAAAGGGACTTACAAAAACAAGAAAACACCAAAAAGCGAAAGTGGCGGCGTTCCAACTTTTGTCATTATTATAGTTATCTTCTTCATCTTAATGGTCATTTTTAATAAAAAAGATAAAGGTAGCGGAAACGATAAAGGTAAAGGATTCAGAAACAATTCAAGCGGAATGGATATTTTAACGGCCATACTTTTAAGCAGTGCCGGCAGAGGTGGTTTTGGCGGCGGCAGTTTTGGAGGAGGCTCTAGCGGAGGTGGCGGCGGCTTCGGCGGCGGCTTCGGCGGTGGCGGTTTTAGCGGCGGCGGCGCAGGCGGCGGCTGGTAAATTTTTGTTGTTTATCCGTATAAGTTGTTTAGTCGTGTAATTTTTTAATTCTTCCATATTTTAATACTCAATGAACGCATACGTTGAATTTGTAATCGCCTACCCAATTTATAGTGCCATGATACAATTTGCCATATTGGGCACTTTGGGCGATCTTCTCTCCAAATGGATGCAACAAGGCAAAGTATTCTTGCCTTATAAATTACCGATTATTTTATTAAAAATGCTGGAATGGGCAATCATCGCCATCACCGTAAAATATGCATTTGTTGGCTATCAGGGATTTTTAACCAATTTGGTTGAACATCATTTTGTGCCTGAAATGGGATTGCTCGGAAGCGCATTTGCCTTGTCGGTTTTTATGAATTTGCAATACGGTTTGTTTCTGGTTATTTTTCATCGTTTTCTAGATAATTTGATTGCCAAACAAAACAACTGGAAAAATATTGACAAAGGAATGTTGTCTTTAATTTGGTTTTGGATTCCTGCCCACACCATAACTTTTATGTTAGACAAGCCTTATCAAATTGGCTTGGCCGCAATTTGGTCACTTGTTTTAGGTTTTATTTTGGGTTATTACAACCGGGAAAGCAAATAGTTTTGTTTTTTCTCCAGTATTTTTCATTATTTTTGACAAGCAACCATCAAATAAAAAAATGAATATTGATAAAAGTTTGCTGGCTTTAGAAAATGCAATTCCATTTTACGGGCAACATCAAAAAAACGTGTCTGCCAAAAATGTGGCGTGGCATTTAGACCATTCGTTAAAAGTAATTAACAGTGTTTGCGATGCTTTAAAGACATCAAATCCTGAAAATTACAAGAGCACTTTCAGTTTTATAAAATTTTATATTTTTTTAAGGGGAAGCATTCCAAGAGGCAAAGCAACTGCGCCAAAATCTGTTGTTTCAAATGATGA
>DATIRG010000016.1:0-1566 GCA_035470005.1 Lutibacter sp.
AAGCTGAAAGTCTGCTGCAGGTAAGTTAAACGTTAAATGTTATATGTTAAAAGTTTAAAACTAATAACATATAACAAATAACCAATAACAATTAACTTATTCCAACAAACTGTCTTTTTGCCCAATTGACCAATCAGCCAATTTGATGCCTTCATCGGAAATGGTGATCAATTTTTGTCTGAACAATCCGCCAACGGCATTTTTAAACGCTTTTTTGCTCATTCCCAACTGGTATTTTATTTCTTCCGGAGCTGTTTTATCGGTCAAAGGCAAGAAACCCTGATTTTCTTTGAGCGCCTTCAACAGTTTAATTTCGTAACTTACTATGGTTTGTTTAAAACCGATGGGCTGCAAACTAATGTCGAGCTTTTCGTCTTCCCTGATTTTTTTAATGTAACCGGTTAATTGCTGGCCTTCATGAATTTTTTGAAAAAGCTCACTTTTGTACAGCAACCCTTCAAATTCGTGATTTACCATCACCGTAAAACCCAATGTGGTGGCCTTCACAACCAACAAATCTACCTTATCCCCTATTTTTAATTCTTCCATGATTTACGCTTTTAAATTGTTGAAATATGCTTTTAATATCTGGTCATTTTCTAACCTTGGCGTGAAGATTTCCAACAATTTCGGAAGGCTGGAATCCTCATAAAAATTAGAAAGTTGTTGTTGTAATTCATCTTCATCTTTTGCCGTGTTGTATTCAAAATGATACATGTTGCACAAATGTTCTGCCGTTAATTGGTGTGGCGTTTCAAAATAATCCAACGCACCCGATTGCTGCGGCCCCGGAATAAATCTGAAAATACCGCCTCCGCCGTTGTTGATTACAATAATCCTGAAATTGTTTGGAATGTAATTGTTCCACAGCGCATTGCTGTCGTACACAAAACTGATATCGCCCGAAATAAACAAGGTATTTTCTTTAACGGCATACGCCGCCCCAATGGCGGTGCTTGTGCTGCCGTCAATGCCGCTTGTGCCGCGGTTGCAAAAAATTCGCCAGGTTTTGTTGCTGTCGAAGAGTTGTGCATAGCGTATTACGGAACTGTTGCCCAATTGCAATTGTGTGTGGTTTGGAACGGTTGTCAAAATTGTGTCAAACACTTTCAGATCAGAAAACGCACAGGTTTCCATAAATTCTTTATGTTTTTGTAACCGGAATTCTTTTTTATGCAGCCAAAAATGCTGATAATTGCTCTCCTTTGATTTGGTCAAAAAGAAAAACTGGCTGAAAAACAATTGCGGCGACACCTTAAAATGATGTTCCAAACAATGAAAAGTATCATAGGCTCTCAAAGCATTGGCGTGCCAATGGCGATTTGGTTTGTAGTTGCGCAGTTGTTCCTTTATTTTTTTTGAGACGATCATTCCGCCCAAAGTCAGCAAAATATCCGGCTTGAATTCCTTCAACTCATCTTCCACAAAAGGAAAAATTAATTTATCGATGCCGTTGATGAATTTCGGATGGGAAACATTGGCCGTATTTTCGATCAGCACCAGTACTGAGGGATCTTTTGCCAAATGTTCCAATTGGATTTGCAACAATTCATCGGGAAAATGTTC
>DATIRG010000017.1:0-2504 GCA_035470005.1 Lutibacter sp.
TATCTTACACTTTTTTGAAAGAGAATGCAGCATCCAAAGACGTCATCAAAAAGTGATTGAAGAAGCGCCTTCTTCAATTTTAACACCCGAATTAAGATCCAAAATGGGGGAAGCAGCCATTAAAGTGGCAAAATCATGTAATTATTTAGGTGCTGGAACCGTGGAGTTTTTAGTGGATGCACAATTAAATTTCTATTTTTTGGAAATGAATACACGTTTGCAGGTTGAACATCCGGTTACTGAACTTATTTCTGGCGTTGATTTGGTTGAGCTGCAAATTAGAATTGCACGTGGAGAAGCCATCCCATTTAAACAGGAGGATTTAAAAATTAAAGGTCATGCCTTGGAATTGCGAGTTTATGCTGAAGACCCGATGAATGATTTTTTACCAAGTGTCGGAAATTTAAGCAAGTATAAAATCCCGGTTGGTGATGGAATAAGAGTTGATAACGGATTTGAAGAAGGAATGGATATTCCAATTTACTACGATCCGATGCTCTCCAAATTGATTACCTATGGAAAAACACGTGAAGAAGCCATTCAATTAATGATTGATGCTATTGACAATTATGTAATTAAAGGCGTTTTTACCACCTTACCTTTCGGAAAATTTGTTTGTGAACACGAAGCTTTTAGGTCGGGCAAGTTCGATACGCACTTCGTTAAAAATTACTATACACCGAAACTTTTGCATGCAGCATCAGATGAAGAAGCGAAAATAGCCGCTTTGGTCGGCTTATCGCTGTATTTAGAAGATCAAAAAAAATTAAGAATTCCCGTTTCTAATTAATTATATGACAGTATTATGAATTCAAAGTTTGAAAATTTAGCTGAAAAAATTGCAGAGGCATATTTGGGAGGTGGCAAAATTCGTATAGAAAAGCAACACGCCAAGAAAAAATTAACAGCAAGGGAACGTGTACAATATTTACTGGATGAAGGTTCTTTTGAAGAAATGGGCTTGCTTGTAACACACAGATCAACCGACTTTGGTATGGAGAAAGAACTCTATTTCGGTGATGGTGTTGTTACTGGATTTGGCACAATTGACGGAAGATTGGTTTATGTATTTGCACAGGATTTTACAGTTTTTGGTGGTGCTTTGTCTGAAACCCACGCCGAAAAAATATGTAAAATTATGGATCAGGCCGTAAAAGTTGGTGCGCCAATTATTGGTTTAAATGACTCGGGCGGTGCACGAATTCAGGAAGGCGTAAGATCTTTGGGCGGTTATGCCGATATATTTTTTAGAAACGTTCAAGCATCTGGTGTTGTACCGCAGCTTTCTGCGATTATGGGCCCTTGTGCCGGCGGCGCAGTCTATTCTCCTGCAATGACCGATTTCACACTGATGGTTGAAAACACCAGTTATATGTTTGTTACCGGGCCAAATGTGGTAAAAACGGTAACCAATGAATCGGTGACAGCCGAAGAACTAGGCGGCGCAAGTGCACATTCCATAAAATCGGGTGTTACGCATATTACTTCGGCAAATGACATTCAATGTTTAGAGGACGTAAAATCTTTGTTGAGTTATATGCCTCAAAATAACAAAGAAACCACTAAAAAATTACCTTTTGAATTACAGGACGAAATAAGAATTTCGCTTGAAAGTATAATTCCGGAAAATCCGCACAAGCCTTATGATATGCGCCACGTAATTTTTGGCATCATAGATGAAGATTCTTTCTTCGAAATTCATAAGGATTTTGCTGAAAATATTATTGTGGGTTTTGCGCGTATTGCAGGAAGAAGCATCGGTATTGTTGCCAATCAGCCTATGGTATTGGCGGGTTGTTTGGATGTAAACAGTTCCATAAAAGGAGCACGATTTACCCGTTTTTGCGATTGTTTCAATATTCCTTTGTTGGTTTTGGTTGATGTTCCCGGATTTTTACCCGGAACCGATCAGGAATGGAACGGCATCATAAAAAATGGCGCGAAATTATTGTATGCTTTAAGTGAAGCTACTGTGCCGCGGGTTACCGTAATTACAAGAAAAGCTTACGGCGGCGCTTATGATGTGATGAATTCGAAACATATTGGCGCCGATATGAATTATGCCTGGCCAACAGCCGAAATTGCTGTAATGGGTGCAAAAGGCGCTGCGGAAATAATATTCAAAAATGAAATTATGGCTGCTGAAGATCCTGAAGCCAAATGGAAAGAAAGAGAAGCGGAGTATGCCTATAAATTTGCGGATCCATACAGAGCGGCAAGACGCGGTTTTGTTGATGAAGTCATTTATCCGAAAGATACCAGAAGAAAATTAATTAAAGCCTTTCAAATGCTGGAAGGAAAAGAAGTGGTAAGGCCAAACAGAAAACATGGAAATATTCCTTTATAAGAATTTAATGCAATAAAAAATCCCGAAATATTCGGGATTTTTTAATTTTTATGATTCAAATAACCAAAGTACTTATATAATTTCAGCCGACAAGCCCCTGGTTAAAAGCTGTGTGCAACGTGGCTTTAATTCGTCATATTCTCCAGTTTTTACGGCA
>DATIRG010000018.1:0-2893 GCA_035470005.1 Lutibacter sp.
GTGGCTTTTAAGCTAGATTCATGGTTCATTCCAATAACAGTGGCGCGATGCGGATCGCAAAGAATTACTTTGGCGCCCATATCAATTAATTTATCGACAAAGAATAACCTGCTTTCAAACATTTTTTGATGAATCAACACACTTCCTTTTGCCTGAGTGGCGACCACCAAAATAATGCTCAATAAATCGGGAGTGAATCCTGGCCAAGGCGCATCTGAAATGGTTAAAATTGAACCATCTATATAATTTTGAATTTCATAACTTTCTTGTTCCGGTATGAAAATATCATCACCTCTTTTTTCTAAATTGATACCAAGTTTCTGAAAAACGCGCGGTATCACACCCAAATCGTTCCAACTCACATCTTTAATGGTAATGGAAGATCTTGTCATGGCGGCCATCCCAATCCAGCTACCAATTTCAATCATATCGGGTAAAATTCTATGAGTGCAACCTCCTAATTTTTTTACACCTGTGATGTGCAATAAATTAGAACCAATACCCTCAATTTTTGCGCCCATACTGTTCAGCATTTTACACAATTGTTGAATATAAGGTTCGCAGGCAGCATTGTAAATTGTGGTGATTCCTTTCGCCATAACGGCTGCCATAATAATATTTGCGGTTCCTGTTACTGAAGCTTCATCCAGCAACATTGATGTTCCTGTAAGATGTTCTGCTTCCACACCGTAAAATCGTTCATCTTTATTGTATCTGAAAGTAGCGCCCAATTGTATAAAACCTTCAAAATGCGTGTCTAACCTTCGTCTGCCAATTTTATCGCCTCCGGGACGCGGAATATAGCCTTTCCCAAATCGAGCCAATAACGGGCCAACAATCATAATTGAACCGCGTAAAGAACTTCCTTCAACTTTGAATTTTTCTGATTCCAAGTATTCCAAATCCAATTCATCTGCTTGAAAAGAGTACGTATCCGGACTCATTTTATCCACTTTTACGCCCAATTCACTTAAAATATAAATCAATTTGTTAACGTCTCTAATATCCGGAATGTTGCTGATAATCACTTTTTCTGGTGTTAGCAAAACTGCGCAAATTACTTGAAGCGCTTCATTTTTAGCACCTTGAGGAGTGATGCTTCCGCTTAATTTATGACCTCCTTCTATAACAAATGTTCCCATTATATTGGTTGATGAATTGGTTTATTGTTTCTTTTTCAATATTTTAACTTTTCCTGCCGGCTTTCTTTTCTTCATCAATTCTTTCACTTCCGACAACGTTTCATTTTTTCCTTCCAAATCAATTTTTCCTTTTGATAAATCGAGCAAATGATTGTAAATGACATGATCGTCAACCGTATCTTTATTCCAGTTTAAGTAACATTTTTTCATATGGTTGGCAATGGCAAAATACAAAGCTTCACGTGCTTCACCTTCTTCCCAAGTTAAAGCCACATCAATCATTGTTTGAATGTTATTGCCGTAAAATCGGTATTTGGAATCATATTTCGGATAACCCAGTCTTTCTGGTTTTGCAGCCAATTCTTCTCTTTCCGGCTTTGGATATGGAGATTCAGCTTCCAATTTGAAATCGGACATAATGAACAACTGATCCCATAATTTATGCTTAAAATCGGGCACATCACGCAAATGCGGCTGTAAATTTCCCATAACATCAACAATGGCTCTAGCCATTTTGTTGCGTTCTTCAGGATCTTCTATGGCCACACAATTGTCTATTAATTTTTGGACGTGTCTACCGTATTCCGGGATAATTAAATGGGGTCTTTCTGAATTGTATTCTAAATCAAATTCCATGGATCTGTTCTTTCTATAATATTTTTTGCAAATTACAATATAAAAATTGGTTTTACAATGTGTATTTAGCCTATAATTACAAGCTTTGCGAATTGTAACAATAATTTTTTAACACCATATGAAGCAAATTGAATTTCCGCTTTTTGGTTCGCGCCGAAACCGTCTAAACTAAGTACTTCGCCTTTTCCAAACTTTGCGTGTTCAACTATGGTTCCAACAATAATATTGTCATCAAATAAATTTGCGTTAGAGGCCATAGAAGCATCCACTTTTTTAAAGTTTTTTGGACTTGTCAATGCAGCCGGTGGCGGCACTGCTTTTTTTATCGGCGCACGCTGAATTGGTTTTTTAAAACGAATTCTGTCTTGCGGAATATCATCAAAAATATCTTCATCAATAAAAGGATTTTGTTTTGGCGGCGACATTTTAGGCGTTAAATGTTCTAAAAAAACTTCATCGATTTCTTCTAAAAATCGACTTGGCTCGCAATCTACCAATTTTCCCCAACGGTATCTTGTTTGCGCATACGTTAAGTATGCCTGTTTCTCTGCTCGTGTTAATGCAACATAAAATAAACGGCGTTCTTCTTCCAATTCGCTTCTGGTATTCATGCTCATTGCCGAAGGAAATAAATTTTCTTCCAATCCAACAATATAAACAAACGGAAATTCCAGCCCTTTTGCCAAATGGATTGTCATCAGGGAAACGCGTGGCTTATCATCTTTGTTTTTTGTATCTAAATCGGTCGCCAAAGCAACATCTTCCAAGAAAAAAGCTAAAGAATTATCCGCTTCATTTTCCTTTTGTTCTTCAATAAAATCTTTTAATCCGTTTAATAATTCCTGGATGTTTTCAACCCTGCTGACACCTTCTGGTGTTCCTTCACTTTCTAAATCCTGAATTAAACGTGTTTTTTGCACCACGAATTCGGCAATTTCAAAAGCATTTTTAGTTTGCGATTCTATTTGAAAATGCTGCATCATAGTCACAAAATTCAAAAGCTTTGTTTTGATGCCAGAATTAAGATTTAAATCGAAAGTGTTGAGATTCAGCAACAACTCAAAAATTGATATTTTATAATGATTTGCCGCAACCGAAAGTTTATCAATAGTGGT
>DATIRG010000019.1:0-3627 GCA_035470005.1 Lutibacter sp.
CAATATAATAAAATCCTGTTTTCCAGACTTCTGTCTTTTTTCGGGTACCTTCGGGCGACATTGTTAAAATAAAATTTTCCTGAGAATTAAAGATTTTGACAATGGCTTCAACCTTATTATTGCTGGTGCTTCTTTCAATAGGCGTTCCTCCCAGCCATCTAAATATAAATCCGAAAGGCGGCTTAAATAAAGATGCTTTTCCGATATAATTAGCCGGCAAACCTTCTGCATATTTAATAAAAACACCCAAAGGGAAATCCTGCCAATGCGTGTGCGGTGCTGCAATGATTACATATTTTTTTAAATATTTAGGGAAACTTCCAATAACTTTCCATCTAAAAATGGTGTACAAAATAAAACGGGCAAAAATTTTCATATTGTTGTTGATAACTCGGTTTCTATTTTTTAAATACCGGTTCGGACGCAAATATAAAATTCTTACTTTTATAAACTAATATTTATCTAAAAATTGTAATGACTGATTTTATATTTTACATAATAATTGCCTCGGTATTTTTAGCAATTGGCTTTATAATCGGCAAATTTTTAACCAAAAATACTTCTGAAAAAGTGACTTCTGAGCTGGAAGTAAGAAATAAACTATTACTTGAAGAAAAACAACTTAACGAATTAAATGTTAATAGGTTGATTCAGGAAAAAAATAGTTTAAATGAAGAAAAGCACCAGATAGACATTCGGTTGGCGCAGAAGGTTTCCGAGTTTCATAACCTGGAAGAAAAGCTGCAAGAAAATAAGGCTGAAGTTGAAAAATTACAGGAAAAATTCAGTAAGGAATTTGAAATATTGGCCAGTAAAATATTGGAAGAGAAATCGGTTAAATTCACCGAGCAGAATAAAGAAAACCTAAAAAATATTTTAAGTCCGCTTCAGGAAAAAATCCAGACTTTTGAGCGAAAAGTTGAAGATACGCACAAAGAAAGCATTGACTACCACGCCGCTTTACGTCAGCAAATACTGGGTTTAAAAGATTTAAACCTGCAAATGAGCAAAGACACCATCAATTTGACAAAAGCGTTGAAAGGTGACAGCAAAACGCAGGGAAATTGGGGTGAATTGGTATTAGAGCGCGTTTTGGAAAAATCGGGTCTGGAAAAAGACCGGGAATATTTTGTGCAGCAAAGTTTCAACAATGAAGAAGGAAAAAGAATACTTCCCGATGTGGTGATTCATTTGCCCGATGGTAAAAAAATGGTCATCGACTCAAAAGTTTCCTTAACGGCTTATGAGCAATTTGTAAACAGTGATGACGACTATGAAAAATCACAATTTTTAAAAGAACACGTAAATTCCCTGAAACGCCATATTGAACAATTGAGCGAAAAGCGCTATGAAGATATATACAAAATTGAATCACCCGATTTTGTATTGTTGTTTATTCCTATTGAACCGGCATTTGCAGTGGCTTTAAATACCGACAATCAATTGTACAATAAAGCATTTGAGAGAAATATTGTGATTGTGACGCCCACCACCCTTTTGGCTACGTTGCGCACCATTGATTCTATGTGGAACAATGAAAAACAACAGCGAAACGCCATAGAAATCGCACGCCAGGCAGGCGCTTTGTACGATAAGTTTGAAGGTTTCATTGCTGATTTAACCAATGTCGGCAAAAAAATGGATGAAGCAAAAGCAGAATATCGAGGCGCTATGAACAAACTTTTTGAAGGAAAAGGGAATTTAATCGTAAGTGTTGAAAAGCTGAAGAAAATGGGCGCAAAATCCAAAAAATCATTGCCCCAAAATATTATTGAGCGCGCCGAGGATATTGAAGATTTAGAAGAATAGCAAAAAGTAAAAATCCCGCAAAAGCGGGATTTTTTATTGTTTAGTTTTTTAAAACTTTGCTTAAAACCAATTCTTTGTCAATTTTTCTGGTACAGAAATACCAATCTTTACAATCCATATCTTCTTTGCCTTCCATTCTGTCTTGTGCAGTTCCGCAAGAACCTGCCGGACCAATAATAACATCATCGCCAGGATTCCAGTCGGCTGGTGTTGCAACGCCAAATTCATCCGCAGTTTTAAGTGCAACAACAACTCGGTACAATTCATCAAAGTTTCTTCCCAAACTTAAAGGATAATAAATAATTGCCCTGATAATTCCTTTTGGATCCACAAAAAATACGGCTCTTACTGCTTTTGTTGAAGCTTCGTTTGGTTAATCATTCCATATTTTTTGGCAACTTCCATAGTAATGTCTTCAATCAAAGGAAATTTTACTTCTATGTTTTTCATTCCTTTGTATTCAATTTTTTCCTTGATGGAACGCAACCAGGCAATATGACTGTATAATCCGTCGATAGACAAACCAACAAGTTTGCAGCCAGCCTTGGCAAATTTATCTTCCAAAGAAGCAAACGTCATAAATTCTGAAGTGCAAACTGGCGTAAAATCGGCTGGATGACTGAATAAGATAACCCATTCTCCTTTGTAATCTTCCGGAAAATTTATATTCCCCTGTGTTGTAACTGCTTTAAATTCGGGCGCTTTGTCTCCAATTCTTGGCATTGATGTAATTCCTTCTAATGTTTCCATATTTCTACTTTTAAAATTATTTACAATAATAATGATGCATTCAAAATTGTTTATAGCCTATAAATTGATAGCCAATCAATACAGAATGCAATTGACATTTTGCTGATAAAAATTTGATTACCAATTCACTAAAGTTAGTGAAAAAATCGCAAAAAATGGCAGTTTTGGTGAGATTTAACAAAAAATTTGCAGGCATAAAAAATCCCGCTCAAGGCGGGATATATATATTTAAAATGCTATCTATTTTGCGAATAACGGCAAACCCGACATCATATCATTTACTTTTTCGGCAACACTTTCCAAAACTGCTTCATCTTCATAATTAAGAATAACTTCATCAATTAAATCTACAATGGCAATCATATCATTTTCTTTCAAGCCTCTTGTGGTAACCGCTGCAGTTCCAATTCTGATACCTGAAGTTACAAAAGGAGATTTGTCATCAAAAGGAACCATATTTTTATTTACGGTAATATCAGCTTTTACCAAGGCATTTTCAGCATCTTTACCGCTAATATTTTTATTTCTTAAGTCAATCAGCATCATATGGTTGTCTGTTCCTCCAGAAATAATTTCATAGCCTTTATTCATAAAAGCAGCAGCCATAGTTGCCGCGTTTTTCTTCACCTGAATTTGATATGTTAAAAATTCATCAGTTAAAGCTTCTCCAAATGCAATCGCTTTTGCAGCAATGACGTGCTCTAAAGGTCCACCCTGATTTCCTGGAAAAACAGCAGAATCAATTAAAGCAGACATTTTTTTCAACGCTCCATTTTTTAAAGTTTGTCCGAACGGATTGTCGAAATCCTTTCCAATCATAATAATTCCACCACGTGGTCCGCGCAATGTTTTATGTGTTGTGGTGGTTACAAAATGACAATGAGGAATTGGATCATTCAAAATTCCTTTGGCTATTAAACCGGACGGATGGGAAATATCAGCCATTAATAAGGCGCCAACAGAATCTGCTATTTCTCTGAATCTTTTAAAATCTATATCTCTTGAATACGCCGAAGCGCCTGCAATAATTAAATTTGGTTTTTCTTTGGTGGCAGTTTCCTGTATTTT
>DATIRG010000020.1:0-3573 GCA_035470005.1 Lutibacter sp.
TTTCAAGTATGTTCCTCATTTTCAGTGGTTTTGGTTTCCAATGTTCGGTTGGGGAATCGGTCTTGTATTTCACGGGTTTAAAGCTTTCAGTTACAATCCGTTTCTTGGAAAAGACTGGGAGGAACCGAAAATCAAGGAATATATGGACAATGAAGACAAACAGTATTGGGAATAAAAAGTTAAGAGTTGAATGATAAAAATTCGTAAATCGTAAATTTTAAATCAAAAAAAATGAAAACAGCATATACCGAAGAACAAAAATATATCAGGGCAAAAAAGAATGTTGAAAAAGTTAAAGAGTTTTATTGGAGTCTATTTGCCTTCTTAATTACGATACCATTTTTAATATTCTTAAATCTAAAATTTTCTCCCGAATATCAATGGTTTTGGTTTCCATTAATCGGTTGGGGAATTGGACTTGCATTTCACGCATTGGGTGCTTTCAATCATAATTTATTGTTTGGAAAAAATTGGGAAGACAGAAAAATTAAAGAATTTATTGAAAAGGATAAAAATTAATGAGTAAAATCAGCATCATGAAAACAGAATATACGGAAGAACAAAAATATTTACGCGCTAAAAAAAAGGTAAAATCGATCAAAGGATTTTATGTACATTTAATGGTTTACCTTTTGGTAAATGCATTTTTAATAATTGCTAAGGTTTTTTCTGATGGAGGAACAGAAGTTCTTTGGGAATGGCAATCTTACAATACGGTTTTGTTTTGGGGAATCGGACTCGCATTTCACGCATTTGGCGTATTTGGCATGGATATCATTTTAGGTAAAAACTGGGAAGACCAAAAAATTAAAGAATATATGGATAAAGATAAACGTGAATTTTGGGAGTAAAGGCCCCCTAACCACCGAAGGGGGACAGAGCGTTAAGAAAATGTTCAGTGAACATTTTTAGCGATAGGGCCAGCTGGCGCGTAGGAAAAAAAGTTAAAAAAATCTCAAATCGAATCGTAAATCGTAAATCCAAAATACCAGATATCAAAAAAATGAAAGTTGTAATTATTGAAGACGAAAAGCCGGCTGCAAGAAGATTGAGCAGAATGCTCAATGAATTTGGAATTGAGCCCATTGCAATGTTGCATTCGGTGGAAGAATCCATTAATTGGTTTTTGAACAATGAACATCCCGATTTATTATTTCTCGATATTCAGCTTTCTGATGGGTTATCTTTTGAAATTTTTGAAGAAGTTGACATTAAAAGTGCCATCATTTTTACTACAGCGTATGACGAATATGCGCTAAAAGCCTTTAAATTAAACAGTGTCGATTATTTATTAAAACCAATTGACAACGATGAACTTGAAAATGCCATCAATCAATATAAAAAATCGCAGGCCAACATTTCAAAAAGTGTTTTAAATTTTGATCAAATTCAACAATTGATTTCCCCAATCAAAAAAAATTACAAAACCCGATTTACAGTAAAAATTGGTCCGCATTTAAAAATGATATCTGTTGACGTTATAGAATGTTTTTATAGCGAAAACAAAGCGACAAATATTTTTACAAATGATAACAGAACTTACCTTATCGAAGATACGTTGGAACAATTGGAAGAAAAACTGCAGCCAACAACATTTTTCAGAGTAAATAGGCAACATTTTATCAATATAAATGCTATAAAAGACATTATTTCATATTCAAACAGCCGATTAAAAGTGGTGTTGAATTCATTCAAGGATTCTGAAATTATTGTAAGCCGCGAACGTGTTAAAGATTTTAAAACTTGGATTGATAATTGAAAAAGACGGAAGTCAGGAGACGGAAGTCAGAAGTTAATATCCAAATTACTGGCTATCAATTAATAGCTTCTTGATACCAAATCCCAAAATTTATTTTTAATTGCTTCATTTTCTTTTTGTTATAATAAAATAAATTAAGTAAATTTGCACTCCTTTTAACGAGAGCAGATTTTAAAAGGAATGAGAAAAAAAATAATGTAAACCAACTCTTTGCGTTATTATCGTATAAAAATCTGAATAGCAATAAGATACAAATAATTATCATCAGCAAATATGTCTGAAGAAACAAAAAATACTGAAGAGCAAAATGATGCTCCTGAAGTAAATCAAACAGCGGCGCAAGCCCAAACAGAAACTCCTGAAGAAGTAGTTGAAACCGTTGAAGCTCCAAAAGCTGAAGAAGCAGTAGTTGAAGCTCCAAAAGCTGAAGAAACAGTAGTTGAAGCTCCAAAAGCTGAAAAAGTAACTGAAGAAGCAGAAGTTGAAGCAGTTAAAACTCCAAAAGCGCCAAAAGCTGAAAAAGTTGCTAAAGAAGAAGTGGCTGAAACAGTTGAAGCTCCAAAAGCGAAAAAAGTAAACCCGGAAGAATTTTTAGCGAATTTTGACTGGCACATGTACGAAGAAGGTATTGAAGCAATTGACGCTGAAAACCTAAAATCTTTTGAAGCAGCTTTAGAAGTTACTCTAAGAATTGTTAGTGAGCGTGAAGTAATTGAAGGAATTGTTGTAAGAAAAACAGACCGTGAAGCAATTATTGACATCAATGCAAAATCCGAAGGTGTTATTTCATTGAATGAATTTCGTTACAACCCAAATTTAGCCGTTGGAGACAAGGTTGAGGTTTTGGTTGATAAAAGAGAAGACAATACCGGTCAATTGGTATTATCTCACAAAAAAGCAAGAGTTATTAAAGCTTGGGATCGTGTAAATAATGCACACGAAACTGGTGAAGTAGTTAACGGTTTCGTTAAATGCAGAACTCGTGGCGGTATGATTGTAGATGTTTTCGGAATTGAAGCATTCTTGCCAGGTTCTCAAATTGATGTTAAACCAATTAGAGATTACGATCAATATGTTGAAAAAACAATGGAATTCAAAGTGGTGAAAATCAACCACGAATTCAAAAACGTTGTGGTTTCGCATAAAGCACTTATTGAAGCTGATATTGAAGTTCAAAAGAAAGAAATTATTGGTAAATTAGAAAAAGGCCAGGTATTGGAAGGTGTTGTTAAAAACATTACTTCTTACGGCGTTTTTGTTGATTTAGGTGGTGTTGACGGATTGATTCACATTACAGATTTATCTTGGTCTAGAATCAATCACCCAAGTGAAGTGGTTGAATTAGACCAAACATTAAATGTGGTAATTCTTGATTTTGATGATGAAAAAACAAGAATCCAATTAGGATTGAAACAATTAAACAAACATCCTTGGGAAGCATTAGACGAAAACATTAAAGTTGGTGACACTATTAAAGGAAAAGTAGTGGTGATTGCTGATTACGGTGCTTTTATTGAAGTTTCTAAAGGTGTTGAAGGATTGATTCACGTATCTGAAATGTCTTGGTCAACACATTTACGTTCAGCTCAGGATTTCGTATCTGTTGGCGACGAAGTGGAAGCTCAAGTATTGACTTTAGACAGAGACGAAAGAAAAATGTCTTTGGGAATTAAACAATTGCATCCAAATCCTTGGACCAATATTGCTGAAAAATATCCTGTTGGTTCTGTGCACACTGGTACAGTGCGTAACTATACAAACTTTGGTGTTTTTGTTGATTTAGGTGGTGTTGACGGATTGATTCACATTACAGA
>DATIRG010000021.1:0-5438 GCA_035470005.1 Lutibacter sp.
TCTAAAAAACAACGAACTAAATCCGAGCCCGAGCTCAAATAATCCATCCTAAATCTTATTTATTACCTCCTATCCTCCAAGGGAATGTGGCATAGCCACTTATTCACAAGATTTAATAAAGGCACTAAACAATAAATTCAGCAATTCATTTTCCATAAAAGTTTGTGCACTGGAATCAAACGGAAATACTTACCCCTATCCTGATGAAGTAAAATATACCCTAAAAACATCATTGGCTGCAGATTATGAGAAGTTGGCTTATGCCATAAATAAAGACAATAGTGTTAAAACCATATTAATTCAGCATGAATTTGGCTTTTTCAAATTACAGGAAAAAGCATTTCATCAATTATTGATTGCAGTATCAAAACCGATTGTTATTGTTTTTCATACGGTACTGCCACACCCTGATAAATTGCTAAAAGAAAAGGTGCAAAATATTGCTGCTGCCTGCAAATCCATCATCGTGATGACAAATACTTCTGCTGAAATATTACAAGAAGATTACCATATCGATCCAAAAAAAATAACAATCATTCCTCACGGAACCCATTTGGTTCCAAGATTAAACAAGACTACTTTAAAACTGAAGTATAAACTGAAAGGCAAGAAAGTGCTGTCCACTTTTGGTTTGTTAAGTTCAGGAAAAGATATTGGAACAACTTTAGATGCTTTACCCGCTATTGTTAAACAGTGCCCAGAAACGGTATTTTTGATTCTTGGAAAAACCCATCCTGAAGTGGTGAAACACGAAGGTGAAAAATATCGTGAAATGCTTGAACAAAAAGTGGCGAAACTTTCCCTTCAAAATAATGTGAGATTTGTAAATAAATATCTTGACTTACCTGAATTACTTGAATATCTGCAACTTACTGATATTTATCTGTTTACCGCCAAAGATCCAAATCAAGCTGTAAGCGGTACTTTTGTTTATGCCATGAGTTGCGGTTGCCCTATCATTTCAACACCAATACCGCATGCAAAGGAAATGTTGACCGATGAGACCGGAATTATTTTTGATTTTCAAAATTCTAGCCAATTGGCGGCTGCCACCATCAAACTGCTTAATGATGATCACTTAAGAAAAAATATTGGCATAAATACCCTACATAAAATAGCTTCCACAGTCTGGGAAAATTCTGCCATAGCTCATGCGAAGTTATTTGAAAAATTAGACGATGAACGCATTTTATTACAATACAACATACCTGCCACTAACTTAAAACATTTTAAAAAAATGACAACCGGTTTCGGCATGATTCAATTTTCCAAAATCAATCAGCCCGATATTGATTCAGGATATACCTTAGATGATAATGCAAGGGCACTGATTGCTATGTGTCAGCATTATGAATTGACAAAAAATGAAGCTGATTTAGAATACATTCATATATACTTTAACTTCATAAAATTTTGCCTGCAACCTGAAGATGGATTTTTAAATTATATTGATGAGCATAGAATTTTTACCCCACAAAATTATGAGACCAACCTTGAAGATGCAAATGGTAGAGCGATTTGGGCATTGGGCTATTTAATTGCCAAGGGTGATTTATTGCCAAAAGAATCTCAGGTTATTGCTGAGGATGCAGAATTAATAATACAACACGTATTACTAAATATAGACAATATTCATTCTACACGTGCCATGGCATTTGCAATAAAAGGATTGTATTTTAGAGATAAAAAAAATAGCTCGCCGCAAAACACCGCATTAATTAAAAAACTTGCAGATCGTTTGGTTCAAATGTACCGCCACGAATCAAGTAATGAATGGCAATGGTTCGAGAGTTATTTAACCTATGCAAATAGTGTTTTGCCAGAGGCTTTGTTGTGTGCATGGTTGGTTACAGGTGAAATTACCTATAAAAAAATTGCCAAATTTTCTTTTGATTTTCTGCTGTCAAAGACCTTCAGAAAAAATAAGATCAAAGTAATTTCAAACAAAAACTGGTTAGATACCAAAGAAAAATTAAACACCATACCTATTGGAGGTGAACAGGCCATTGATGTTGCCTATACAATTCTTGCGTTGCGTAAATTTTACAAAGTTTTTAATGAAGAAACTTACCGATTAAATATGGAAATATCTTTTAATTGGTTTTTGGGGAGCAATCACTTAAATCAGATTATTTATAACCCTTGCACCGGAGGCTGTTATGACGGACTTGAAGAAAATTCTGTAAACCTCAACCAGGGTGCCGAATCAACAGTAAGTTACCTGATGGCAAGATTAACGATTGAGAAATTTATGCTAAAAGAACAAAATAATAAATCTCAAGAAGTACCTAGTTTGATATTTGGAATGTAAAATTAGCTTGTGCAATGTGTGAATCATATAACTTATTCGTAAAATTATGTAACACACCACTTGTTGAAACTATGCATCTTTACCATGTAGTTTAAGCAGTGAATTTTTAATTAAACAATGTTTAAAATACAAATAAAAATAGTGGAGACCAGAACCCACTTTAAAAACGGCTTGCTTGGTTATACAACATCTGATAACTGTAGGGTAATTGGTTAGGGCAATAAAAAGCAAGAAATAAATTTATAAATTAAAATTTTAAAAATGAAAAAAATCATTTTATCAGGAATTATGCTAATTGGATTAGCATTAACAACACAAGCTCAGGAAATCTCCAAAAATGCATTAGGTTTACGTTTAGGAGATAGTGGTGGTTTCGGAACTGAAATTACTTACCAAAGAGCTTTGGGAGGCAACAATAGACTTGAACTTGATTTAGGTTGGAGAAACAGAAAAGACTTTAATAATAATGGTTATGATGATGATGCTATCAAATTAGCTGCTTTATACCAATGGGTAATGAACATCGATGGTGGTTTTAACTGGTATGTTGGTGTAGGTGGTGGATTAGGTACTTATAGTTATGACAATAACAATGAGCATTATAATGACACATTTGCATTTGCTGCAGGTGACATAGGAATTGAGTATAATTTTGATATTCCATTGTTAGTCTCTTTAGATTTTAGACCAGAATTTGGTGGAAATGGTTATTACAAAAATAATTATGGTTCTGACATTGCATTAGGACTTAAATTCCAATTCTAACAGCTAAATAATTAAATTAAAAACATTGGTTATATAGTCTGGTCAACAGCCTAGATTTCCAATGTTTTTTTTTACAAACAAAACTTAAAACTTAAAAAATGAATTTAAAAAGAATCTTTGGGGCATTGCTTACCGCCCTCGGAATTGGCGCTTTAATTTATACCGCCGTATTATTTGTAAATAGTGGCGGTGACAGCAACTTTGCCATTAGAAATCTCGTTGTTTTTGGTATTCTTGGTATCATATTTTTTGCTGCAGGCATTAGCCTTGTACGCACAACAAAAGACGAATCATAACAATATTTCTATTTGCCAGAACCTTTATATAGCACATGCTAAGAACAGAACCCCATTCATCAGTTTATATTTATAAATCAACTTCATCATATAACCAAACTATTATGAATGATCAAGATAAAACCAAAAAAGAACGGGCTTCAAAATTAATCATTGCAAATAAAGAAAATGCTTATAAATTAGCCAGTGCCAGCAAAGCTGTCACTTTTAAAAACAATAAAAAAGGAAAACATTTAGACGCGCTTATAGATTCAAATGTTGACAATGCCTTGGCATTAAGTATTGTTGCGAATAAAGAACTTGCTGCGCAAAACATTGAAAAAGAAAAACGAATAGTTGACTTAATTCAGGCAAGAGAAAAAGCAGAAGAAAGTGACAATTTAAAATCGGCTTTTTTAGCCAATATGTATCATGAAATAAGGACACCGATGAACAGTATCTTAGGTTTTGCCAATTTATTGAAAGAACCGGAGCTTGTAAATGAAAAGCAACAGAAGTATTTAAAGATCATTGAAAAAAGTGGTGAACGCCTTCTTAATACAATCAACAATATTGTTGATATGTCAAAAATACATTCTGGTCAGGTAAAAGTTAATCTTCGTGAAACAAACATTAATAAGCAAATAGAAAAAATTTATAATTTCTTTAAATCAGAAGCTGATAGCAAAGGAATAAACTTTGTTTTTAAAAATAGCTTGCCAACGAAAGAAGCATTTTTTCTAACTGACTGTGAAAAAATATATGCAATACTGATTCATCTTGTCAAAAATGCCCTTAGTAATACCAGCGAAGGTTCGATTGAATTTGGGTATACCGGAACAAAATCATCAACCTGCAAAACCGAAATAATGTTTTTTGTAAAAGACACAGGTGTCGGGATTCCTAAAGACAGGCAAAAAGCAATTTTTGAAAATTTTACGCAATCAGATATTTCTAATAAAATGGCACTGCAAGGAAATGGTTTGGGCTTGTCAATAACCAAATCTTATGTTACGTTGCTTGGCGGCAAAATATGGGCAGAAAGTGATGAAGGCAAAGGTGCTAAATTTTATTTTTCCCTTCCCTATCGCATTGATCTGGATGATAAATTAATACATAATGCACCCCTGTGTTAACATTGCCTCTAATAAAAAAATTCAAAACAACATAAAAAAATCCAGCGGTTTTAATCTGTGCCAACTAAAAACATCATAAATTCTTAACCCCCTAATTTAATAACAATGAATATCAAAAAAACCCTTAGATCATTAGTTGTCGCACTTGCAATTGGTGGTATTAGTTATCTTGCATTTTTGTTTATAAATGCAACTGGCGGGCAATTCGCCACAAAAGTTTTAGTCGTTTTTGGTGCCCTTGGTCTCTTGTTTTTTGTTGCGAGTATTACCCTGGTACGCTTATCAAAAGACAAAATATAACCTTTTTTACTGTCCAACAAATCTGCTTGTTGAACAACCACAAAATATAACGAACAAAATTTTAATTAATAATTTTTTGTTTGTAAATTTAATTATAATAAAAATTTAATAAAAACTTTAACATTATGAAAACAAAAACAATAGGAATCGTCATGGCCATTATAGGACTATTGATGATAATTTATACCGGTTTCAGTTATGTAACCACCGAAAAAGTAATCGACTTAGGTCCGATGCAAATGAGTGTGGAAAAAGAAAACCCTGTGCAATGGTCACCAATTGTTGGTGTAATTTTGTTGGTTGGTGGCGTGGTGCTGGTTGCCATGGACAAGAAAAGATAAAAAGAATCAAAAGGTATAGCAAATTTTAAGTTTTGCTTTTATGCTTTTTAATGATAAACAATTATAAAAAAGGCTGCCATAAAAGGCAGCCTTTTTTGTGCATTAAATCAATATGTGAATCTTGTAACTTTTTTAAATAGTTATGTAACCCTCTCCCATTTTAAGGAACATATCTTTGGCCAGTGATGATTTTATCACGAAAAATTAATCCCATTAAATTATGAAATTATTTAAAAATCCAGCGGCAATATTTGCAATAGCAGCTATTGTTTTAATGACCAGTTGTTCAAATGACGACGACACTAACAAC
>DATIRG010000022.1:0-1963 GCA_035470005.1 Lutibacter sp.
TGTTCAAAGTTTGATTGCTTACAACGCTGAATCTAAAGTTGTGGAAAGCGTTCGCCCAAATGGTGTGCTTATCGGACAAATAACGCCAAGAGGCGGCGTTATTTCCGGAACTTCATCAATTGTGCAATTTGATGCCTGGAATTGGGAAGATGCGGCGATTAAAGTTAATGACGGCATTCATTTAAATTGGCCACAAAGTTTTTCTGAAGGCAGAGCCTGGAGAGGTGAAGAAGAAGGTACAAAACCCAACAAAGAATATTTGAAAGAAGTTGAAGAAATAGCATCATTTATTCGCAATGGAAAAAACTATTTAAACACTTCAAAATCACCAAAAAACTTACCTTATGACGCGTTGGAAGGTTTATTTAATGGATCAAAAAATTTATATGTACACGCCGACGGCGTAAAAGAAATTACAGATGCTGTAAATTTTTCCAAAGAAATGGGAATCTCAAAATTAGTCATTGTAAATGGCAATGATGCATACAAAATTGCCGATTTGTTGGTTGAAAACAACATTCCCGTAATCATTGAAAGATCCCACCGATTGCCAAATAATGAAGACGACGATTATGATTTGCCTTATAAAACGGCAAAATTACTGGCCGAAAAAGGCGTTGTTGTTGCCATTGGCATGGAAGGAAGTATGGAACGGATGAACTCAAGAAACTTGCCTTTTTACGCAGGAACTTGTGCCGCTTTTGGATTAAATAAAGAAGATGCATTAAAATTAATCACGTCTAATGCCGCAAAAATATTAGGAATTGATGCTTTTGTGGGAACATTGGAAGTTGGTAAAGACGCTACTCTGTTTATATCTGAAGGCGATGCTTTGGATATGAGGACAAATAAATTGACAGATGCTTTTATTCAGGGAAGAAAAATTAGTTTGGAAACCCATCAAACGGAATTATGGCAACGCTATGATAAAAAATACAGTTCACAAGAATAATTTAAAGCCCTGAATAATTTCAGGGCTTTTTTTTAATGACTATTTTTAAAATTTTAATTTTGAGTATCTTTACGGCATATTTCAATAAAATGCACAAACAAATTACAAGCGTTCAAAATTCATTTATCAAAGAATTGGCACAGCTTAAGGAAAAATCACGTTTACGCAAACAAACACAAACATTTTTAATTGAAGGTTTGCGTGAAATTTCATTGGCTATTCAAGGAAATTATGTGATTCAAACCATTTTGGCAGCTACATCAATTATCAATAATGAAGCAATTGAAAAATTGCTTGATTCAGTAAATTATCAAATTGAAGTGATTGAAATTTCAAACGACATTTACCAAAAATTGGCCTTGCGTGAATCAACCGAAGGAATTTTGGCAGTTGCGAAAAGTAAAGATTTATCGTTGAATTCAATTGTCTTCAAAAATGAGAATCCACTAATTTTAGTTGCAGAAGCTCCGGAAAAACCAGGAAATATCGGGGCGCTTTTAAGAACTGCAGATGCAGCCGGAATTGATGCCGTGCTTATTGCAAATCCGAAAACCGATATTTACAATCCGAATATCATTCGCTCAAGTATTGGTTGTGTTTTTACAACGCAAATAGCGACTGGAACAACTTCTGAAATAATTTCATTTTTAAAGGAACACAATATCAATATTTATGGGGCGGCTTTAACGGCCTCTGTTGAATATCAAACCGTAGATTATACAAAACCCAGCGCGATCATTGTAGGAACTGAAGCGACTGGTTTGACTGATGAATGGCTGCAAAACACTGCAAAAAACATCATTATTCCTATGCGAGGCGCCATAGATTCTATGAATGTCTCAGTTAGCGCCGCAATCATTTTATTTGAAGCCGTGCGGCAAAGGGGAAATAATTAGTGAATAATAATTATTGATGAATTAGAAAATAGAGAAAAGACCAAAAACTATTTTAACGTAAAAAATATCCAACAACATATGACACCGGAAATATTATTCTATATATTAATTGCCA
>DATIRG010000023.1:0-2251 GCA_035470005.1 Lutibacter sp.
CTTTGGTAAGGGAAAGATTTTGAAGCATTTATTGCTTCCTGAATGCTTGTGAAATCGCCGCTGCCATCAAGAGAAACAACTATATTGTGTTCATCTGTTGGTTTTTTTTTTACAGTTTCCTTTTCAATTAAAGTAATATTATTGTTTTTCAACCATTTTGGATACATTTTCAATACTTCTTTTGGCTGATCTGTATACCAGGCATATCCATTTCTTCGTTCAGCGCCAATTTCAGCCAAGGTTGCTTTTTTAATACCGTCCCGATCACAAAAAAATGGTGTATTGTCATCCAATTCCATAAAACGAGCCCAAATAGCTGGCGCATTTTCGTCGGCAACCATTTTTTTGTCAATTATTTTACCTTTTTCGTTTAAAGATCTGTCTTCCCTTAATCCGGTTATTTTTACCTTTTCAAACCATGCAACGGCACTGTTTACAGCAGTAATAATTTCTTTTGACGGATTTTCAATTTCCATCAGCAGCAATACAATCTTGGCCGATTCTTTTCCACTTAAAGAAGGCAATTCATAGGCCCTGGCTTTTGCTGGCAACAACGTTTTTTCATCGTGCTGTGCGCACCAGCTTGTTAATACACCATTTTGTTTATATTGTGTTTTTAGAATAATATCAATCCCTTTATTAAAAGCAACTGTTATATTTTCAATAATTTCTTTTGAAGGCTTGATTGAGAAATAATCGGTCTCATTTTTAATTTCTTTCAACACATTTAAAATGTTCACCATAGAATCATCATTAAATGTAATATGTGTAGAATATCCTTTTTTTAAAGGATAAAATTGAGGCCAGCCACCATTGTCATATTGCGCCTCCAAAATATAATCCAGACCTTTTAAAAATGCGTTTTTATAGCGTTCATCAGGCACTTGTCTGTACATTTTAGAAAGAAAAATCATTTCATTAACGGTTGCACCATTGTCTGTTGTCACATTATGATCATCACTTTTTAAAACAATTAACGCTTGCTTTTCTTCTTTGGATAAAGGTTTTTGGAGTTGAATATTTTTTGGCCATCCGCCAATATTTCTTTGATATAACAATACGTTTTCTGCGATATCTTTTGCTTCTTTACCTGCAAACCACGTACCTTCTTCCTGATTTACTATTTTTTCCCATGACTTATCATGAATTTGGGCTTGAAGGTTAAAATTTAAAATAGACAGCAGTCCTAAAACGATTTTTATTTTAATAGTATTCATTCTCTAATTTTTAGATTTTCATTAAGTTTTAGAAGGCTATAATTTTGTTTAAAAGTTTTTTATCAACAATTTAGTAGGCAGTGCTAATTGCATACTTTGAATTAAAACCAAACAAATAACATAACAATAAAAGGCAGTTTAAACAAATTTTATATTTTGTTAATTTAATTTTACTGCGCCTTTCATGACTTCTTTACCTATGACCGTTTGTTTTGTGAAATTTGTTTTTTCGGAAGAAATTAGTTCAATTTCATTCGAAACTTCTCCGTTAATAGTTATGGCATTTGAAGCCTTGGAATTAAACTGAAAATCATTTAGTTTCACGTTTTTTCCATTCAAAATTTCTAAAACATTTGAATTTTCAATATTCATTTTAACATTGGATATTTTAACATTATTTACATCAATAATGGTAAAGCCTTTTTCTGCTTTTATTTGCATATCGCTAATTTCAACATTTTCAAGATTCATCTCCGGTAATCCTTGTAAAAATACAGCCTGATAAGCACCATTAATAATTACATTTTTAATGGAAATATTTTTAAACTGAGGTGTTTCTTCAGTTACAGGCAATAATTGAAAAACTGGTTTATCTTCGCCTTCCGCCAAAGTCTCGGCAATTGATTTTCCGCCATAATACAAATTAAATGATATTGCTATTGAAGGAATGTTGATCATTCTAATATCAGAAATATAGATATTTTCAACAACACCACCTCTGCCACGCGTACTTTTAAATCGTAATCCAACATCAGTGCCCATAAAGATACAATTAGAAACGTGCATATTTTTTACACCACCCGACATTTCACTGCCAACGGTTACACCTCCGTGACCATGATAAACAATATTATTTCTAATTATTAAATTTTCACTGGGAACTCCCCTTTCACGGCCGTCTTTATCCTTCCCCGATTTTATACAAATAGCATCATCACCTACATCAAAATTTGAATTTTCAACCAATACATTTTTACAAGATTCAATATCTATACCGTCTCCGTTTTGAGAATAACATGGATTTCGAACAGTAA
>DATIRG010000024.1:0-2496 GCA_035470005.1 Lutibacter sp.
AAAGTCTGTTAGATTTTATAGGAAATACGCCGCTCATTAAAGCAAATAAGATACTGAACAAGAAAGGGGTGTCTTTGTACCTTAAACTGGAAGGAAACAATCCGGGCGGAAGCCTAAAGGACCGGCCTGCCTACAATATGATTCGTGCTGCATTTGAGCGAAACGACATCAAAAAAGGGGATTATTTAATTGAAGCCACCAGCGGAAACACCGGAATTGCCCTGGCGATGATTGCACAACAATTTGAACTGCAAATAGAACTGGTGATGCCCGAAAACTCGACCAAAGAACGCGTGCAAACGATGGAAGCCTTCGGCGCAAAAGTCACCTTAACGCCCGCCGCAGACGGCATTGAAGGATCCAGAGTTTATGCCGAAAAACAGGTTGCCGAAAAAGGCTATTATATGCTGGATCAGTTTGCGAATCCCGACAATTGGAAAGCCCATTATAAAACCACAGGTCCGGAAATTTGGCGCGACACCGAAGGAGAAATCACCCATTTTGTTTCGGCCATGGGAACAACCGGCACCATTATGGGCACCTCAGCTTTTTTAAAAGAAAAAAATGCAGCCATCCAAATTGTGGGTGCACAACCCGATGACCATTCGAAAATACCGGGTATCAGAAAATGGGCTCCGGCATTTGTTCCAAAAATATTTGATGCCAAAAAAGTGGATCAGGTGATTGAAGTCAGTGAGGCCGAAGCACGAGCTATGACCAAAAGACTGGCAAAAGAAGAAGGCGTGTTTGCGGGAATGAGCAGCGGCGGATCGGTAACTGCAGCGTTAAAATTGGCAGAAACCCTTGAAACCGGTGTTATTGTGGCCATTATTTGCGACCGCGGCGACCGTTATTTGTCGTCCGATTTATTTGAATAAACAAGGTAACTTAATCCTTGTTAAGATTGTTTGTAAGGGCCTTTTATTGTATTTTTGCACCTCAGAAAACTCTAATTTCTACGCATGAAAAAAATTCAAATGGTTGACTTACAAAGTCAATATGCCAATATTCAAGATCAAATAGATTCAAAAATAGCGGAAGTATTAAAATCCGCAGCTTATATCAACGGACCCGAAGTGCATTCCTTTCAAAAAGGACTGGAAAATTATCTGGGCGCAAAAAATGTGATTCCTTGTGCCAACGGCACCGACGCGCTTCAAATTGCGATGATGGGATTGGGATTGAAGCCCGGCGATGAAGTCATTACCGCCGATTTTACCTTTGCCGCCACCGTGGAAGTGATTGCCTTATTGCAATTAACGCCGGTGTTGGTTGATGTGGATGTGGTGGATTTCAACATTTCCATTGAAGCCATCAAAAAAGCGATCACCCCAAAAACAAAAGCCATCGTGCCCGTCCATTTGTTTGGAAAAGTGGCCAATATGGAAGCCATTATGGAAATTGCCAAGGAACACAATTTGTTTGTGATCGAAGACAATGCCCAGGCCATCGGCGCAACTTATACCTTTAAAGACGGCAGCAAAAAGAAAGCGGGAACCATAGGCCATGTGGCTTCAACCTCGTTTTTCCCTTCAAAAAATTTAGGCTGTTACGGAGACGGCGGGGCAATTTTCACCAATGATGATGACCTGGCCCATAAAATCAGGGGCATCGTAAATCACGGCATGTATGTGCGCTACCACCACGATGTGGTTGGCGTAAATTCCCGTTTAGACAGCATCCAGGCAGCGATTTTAAATGTAAAACTTCCGCATTTGGATGCTTACAACAAAGCGCGGCAAGCCGCTGCCAGAAAATACAATCTGGCTTTTGCCACTGAGAAAAACATCATCACGCCGGTAATTTGCGAAAATTGTGATTGCCACGTATTTCATCAATATACCTTAAGGGTGTTGCATACCGACAGAGACGCTTTGGTGAATCATTTAAATGAAAACGGCATTCCTTGCGGCGTTTATTATCCGATTCCGCTTCACTCACAAAAAGCCTATGCCGATACAAGATATGATGAAGCCGATTTCCCTGTCACCAATCAGTTGGTAAAAGAAGTGATTTCATTGCCGATGCACACCGAACTGGCTGATGACCAGATTGAATTTATCACCAGCACGATTATAAAATTCATCAACAAATAAATGAATATCGCAGTCATTGGCACCGGTTATGTGGGTCTTGTTTCAGGAACCTGTCTGGCGGAAGTCGGCAATCAGGTAATTTGCGTTGACATCGACCAAGAGAAAGTCGCCCAGCTTAAAAAAGGGATTGTGCCCATTTATGAGCCAAACCTGGAAGAACTTTTTCTTAAAAACATCAATGCAGACCGCTTGCATTTCACCACCGATTTAAAAAGTGCGCTTGATATTTCTCAAATTGTGTTTTTGGCTTTGCCGACGCCACAGGATGAGGACGGATCGGCCGATTTGAAATATGTTGCATCGGTGGCACATCAATTGGGAGAACTGATCACCGATTATAAAATTATCATCAACAAAAGCACGGTTCCTGTGGGTACTTCAAAAATTGTGAAGGACATCA
>DATIRG010000025.1:0-1630 GCA_035470005.1 Lutibacter sp.
GCAAATCGAACGTAGTGTTTACACCCGACGGATCGCTTACCGAAACACCGTCTACAAGTACAATCACATGGCGGTCGCGCCCGCCTCGTATGTAAATACTTTTGTCTTTTCCTGCGGAACTGTTGCTGCCGTTAATACTGATTCCCGCGATATTGTCCAAAATATCAGCAACGGATTTTCCCTTCAGATTTTCAATCTCTTCAGGCGTAATCTGGTAAATTATTTTACCTACGTGTTCTTTTTTGATGTCAAATTTTGTTGCCGTCACCACAACTTCGTTTAATTGCTCAATACTGTCATTTTTTTGTTGAGCCGTAAGAGACGTTAATGCAAAAAACAGGCATAACGCACTAGCATAAAATGAATTTTTTTTCATTTTTTTGATTTATAAATTAATAAATAAATCAGGTAAGTTTTCAAGTACAGAAAAACCATACTCAAACAATTCTCCCGAAAGTTTGAACTATACAGATTTTGGCAGGTCTCCTGGCTTGCGTATTGTTATTTACCTTCCCGTCCTGAACGAACAGTGGCTTAAAGCTAATAACAACCACCAATTTCTTGGTTAAGCTTACAGTTGCGGGAACAGCTTCGGATTTAAACCGAATTCCCTTTTCACTTGGTTATACAGAAGTATAAATAAGAACCATAATCTGCCGTAAAGTTAAATTAATTAAGTGTAATTTGCCGTATTAAATTTCTAAAATATTACTTTTGTCAAAATTATTTTTAATGAAATTACTTTCCTCCACCGTTTTTATAATTGCCTTTACAATGCTGGTGTTGTCTTGCGGAAACGATCAAAAAAATAATTTAAAAGCTGTAAAAACCAATGAAAAAAGCACTATTAAATATGCGAATGGATTTGATATTCAGCATTTTAAAGATTATACAAAACTTACCGTAAAAGCACCCTACCAAAATTCAACAGAAACTTTTGAGTTTATTCTCACTTCAAATAAATCAAACAAAGACTTAAATACCATCCAAATTCCCATCAATTCCATTGTGGTCACCAGCACCACACATATTCCAATGCTGGAATTGTTGCAGGTTGAAAATAAACTGGCGGGTTTTCCCAGTACCGATTACATTTCATCGCCAAAAACAAGAAGTTTAATCGCAAAAGGTTCCATTAAAGAACTTGGACACGAGGAAAGTATTAACACAGAATTATTGCTCGATTTAAAACCTGATTTGGTCGTTGGTTTTTCGCTAAACAGCAACAATAAAATGTTTTCCGTTATTCAAAAAATGGGAATTCCTGTATTGTTAAATGGCGACTGGATGGAAGAAACGCCGCTGGGCCGCGCAGAATGGATTAAGTTTTTTGGTGTTTTGTTTGATAAAGAAAAGATGGCGGACAGCATTTTTAACGACATCGAAAAAAATTATTTGGAAGCTAAAACAATTGCCTCAAAAGCGACTGAAAAACCAACGGTAATTTCAGGCGGACTTTTTAAAGATGTGTGGAATTTGCCTGCCGGAGACAGTTTTGAAGCCTCTTTTTTGAAGGATGCCAATACCAATTACCTGTGGAAAGATTCAAAGGGTAAAGGAAGCCTTTCATTAAATATTGAAAATGTGTTCGACAAAGGCAAAGATGCAGAATTGTGGATTTCTCCAAGTT
>DATIRG010000026.1:0-4428 GCA_035470005.1 Lutibacter sp.
TGCAGTGAATCTTTTATAAGGTCGAACCACCCTATTGTGGCCGATATTATTTTAGATAAAATCTCCTTGGATTATACCTTAACCTTAATGGCAGCTTCGGGACACCAGGCTGAAGCGGCAAAAAAAGCGGTTATGGACAAATACAAAGGCGAATACATTCTTTGCGTTGAAGGCTCCATTCCATTGGGTGACGACGGAAATTATTGTTGTATCGCAGGTAAATCAGCAAAAGAAACATTTTTGGAAGCTGCTGAAGGCGCAAAAGCAATTATTGCATGGGGAAGTTGTGCATCAAACGGATGCGTACAAGCAGCAAAACCAAATCCAACAGGTGCAACACCTATTCATAAAATCGTAAAAAACAAACCGATTATAAGAGTTCCCGGCTGTCCGCCAATTGGCGAAGTAATGGCAGGCGTTATTATGCATGTGGTTGCTTTTGGAAGATATCCGTAATTGGACAGATTGGGAAGACCAAAATCATTTTACGGAAAACGGGTACACGACACCTGTTACCGACGTCCTTATTCTGATGCAGGTTTATTTGCCGAAACATTTGATGACCAAAATTCCAAAAATGGTTTTTGCCTATATAAAGTAGGATGTAAAGGACCTATGACCTACAACTCCTGCGGAAACATTAAATGGAACAATGGCATTAGTTTCCCTATTCAATCAGGCCACGGTTGCATCGGATGCAGTGAAGAAAATTTCTGGGACAATGGCCCATTCTATGAAAGAACCACAAAAATTCCTGGATTTGCCGTTGAAAGTAACGCAGATACCGTTGGAAAAGTTGCAGGTGCTGTTCTTGTAGGCGGCGTTGCATTGCACGCAATTGGTGCAAATATCGCTAAGCGAAAAGAGCTGTCAGACAGAACCAAGAGAGCTAAAACCAATGAAAAAAATATTGACTTCTAAAACACAATACAATGGCAAATAGAATAGTAGTTGACCCAATTACCAGAATTGAAGGTCATTTAAGAATAGAAGCAGAAATTAAAGACGGTGTTATTGTAGATGCATTCAGTTCCAGTACCATGGTTCGTGGCATTGAAAGCATTGTGAAAGGCCGCGATCCAAGAGACGTTTGGGCCTTTGTGCAACGTACTTGCGGTGTTTGTACAACCGTACACGCATTAACTTCAGTAAGAGCCGTTGAAGATGCTCTAGGAATTGCAGTGCCACCAAATGCCGAAATGGTTCGGAATATTATGGAAGGCGCTTTATATATGCATGACCATACCGTTCACTTTTACCATTTACATGCATTGGACTGGGTTGATATTGTAAACGCATTAAAAGCCGATCCAAAGAAAACTTCTGAAATTGCACAAAGCATTTCAAATTGGCCAAAAAGTTCACCAGGCTATTTTTCTGATGTGCAAAACAGAGTACAAAAATTTGTGGAAAGTGGTCAGTTAGGCATTTTCGCAAATGGCTATTGGGGACATTCTCAAATGAAATTGCCTGCCGAAGTAAATTTATTGGCAGTCGCACATTATTTGGAAGCCCTGGAATGGCAAAAAGAAATCGTGAAAGTGCATACCATTTTTGGAGGTAAAAATCCGCACCCTAATTATTTGGTCGGCGGTATGGCCTGTGCAATAAATTCAGATGGCGCAGGAGGTTTAAACGCTGAACGATTGGCCCATGTAGGAAAATTATTAAAAGAAGGAAAAGATTTTATCGATCAGGTTTATATCCCGGATTTATTGGCAATAGCATCATTCTATAAAGATTGGGGCGCTATCGGAAAAGGATTCGGAAATTATATGTCTTATGGTGATTTCCCAACAAATGGTTATGCGGATATGTCGGGCTTCAAATTCCCTTCAGGCATTATCTTAAATGGAGATTTAACTAAAATTCTTGATGTTGACCATAGAAACAGTGAGGAAATTGAAGAATTTGTAAACAATTCATGGTATGATGATTATGCGGAAGGAAAAGACAAAGGAAGACATCCTTGGGAAGGTGAAACCAACATCAAATATTCCGGACCAAAACCTCCTTACGACTTTTTAAATGTGGAAGAAAAATACAGTTTCATTAAAACGCCGCGTTGGAAAGGATTGCCAATGGAAGTTGGACCACTTGCCCGTTTATTGGTAGGTTACGGCCGTGGAAATAAAGAAATTCAAGCCGCCGTAAATGCCGCATTGGCACATTTAAATGTTCCTGTTGATGCGTTATTCTCCACGTTGGGAAGAACCGCAGCCCGCGGAATTGAAACCCAATTGGTTGCAAACTGGACTTTGGAATTCTATAACACTTTAATGAACAACATTAAAAATGGTGACGAACGTATGGCAAATATGGACAGTTGGGAACCATCCAGCTGGCCAGCAGAAGCCAAAGGCGTTGGTTTTATGGAAGCTCCAAGAGGCGCATTGGCACATTGGATAACCATCAAAGACCAAAAAACAGAAAATTATCAAATGGTAGTTCCATCTACCTGGAATGCTTCACCCCGCGATCCAAAAGGACAAAGATCGGCTTATGAAGCTGCTTTAATCGGCACTCCGGTTGCAGATCCTGAATTGCCGTTAGAAATTATACGCACCATTCATTCGTTTGACCCTTGTTTGGCTTGTGCCGTACATTTATACGATGAACACGGAAATCATATTTCCCAGGTTCAAAATATTGCCAGTTGTGACAGTTAAACTATAAATTATGGAAACTAGAAACTTTCAACGCGTATTGGTTTGGGAATTGCCGGTTCGGATATTTCATTGGGTAAATGTGCTCTGCGTTTTAGTGCTCACCCTTTCCGGATTTTTAATTGCCAATCCGCCCGCACTGCTTTCGAATGCAGAAGCAACAAATTTACATTCATTTGGAATTGTTCGCTATATTCATTTTATCGCCGCGTACATTTTCTTTTTTAATATGATTTTGCGCATCTATTGGTCGTTTGTTGGCAACCAATTTGCAAGTTGGCGTGCTTTATGGCCTTTCGACAAAAAAAGATGGGGTAATTTTAAACATGTCATAAAAAATGATATTTTATTAATGAACGACAAGAAACCTGAATTAAAAAATATCAGCATTGGCCACAACAGCGTGGCGGCATTTTCATACCTCATCCTGTTTATTATCGCATTAATTTCAGTTTTTACAGGCTTTGCTTTGTATGCCGACACTTCATCTTGGTTTTTGCCAAAACTATTTAGCTGGGTAACACCAATGCTTGGCGGCGACTTTATGGTTCGCAACATCCATCATATTGCCATGTGGGGATTTATTCTCTTTACTGTCATCCACGTGTATTTGGTGTTTTTTCACGACTGGCTGGAAGGTCGCGCAGAAGTATCCTCTATGTTTGGCGGCTATAAATTTGTAAGGGAAGAGCGAATAAAAAAAGTTAAAGAAGAAGACGAAGTAGATGAAAAGATTAAATAAAATTAATATTTTGGGCGTTCCCGCTAAAAAGCGGTCGGGTCTTTCGCTGCAATCCGTCATTGCGAGCGGAGCGTGGCAATCTGTTGAACATATTGCTGAATAAGCTCGCAAAGCCGGGATTTCCGCTGCAACCCCTAACGCAAATTGAAGAATAATTAAATTTTTACAAATAACCCTTAAACCAAACTTTGAAGTAAATTCATTCTGCCGCTGCAATTTCAAGCCGAATGAATTTACTTTTTTTAACCAATTTATATGAGCACAACAGAAAGAACTCCCATAGCCATCAGCAGCGATTCCTATTTTTTTGAAAAAGACAAATCGAATAGTATTTTAATACTGGGCGTAGGCAATTATTTAATGGGCGATGAAGGTATCGGCGTTCATGTGATGCAGGAAATGGCTAAAATAAAATTACCGGAATATGTCGATAATTTAGACGGCGGAACGGGCGGATTTCTATTGCTGAATTGTTTTGAAGCCTACCAAACCATTATTTTTGTTGATGCCACTATGGATGGAAAACCTGCCGGAACCATTTCGCTGATTCGGCCAAAATTTGCATCCGATTTTCCTTCGGCATTAAGCGTGCACGATGTTGGCCTGAAAGACATGATTGAAGCCGTTTATTTAATGGAAGAAAAACCCGATCTTCATTTGTTCACCGTTTCTATCGAAGAATTGGTGCCTATGACCATTGAATTGAATCCAAACGTAAAAAATGCCATTCCCGAAATTATTAAACAACTATTAACGCACGCGGAAGCACTTCACCTAAAAAAAGTGTAAATTTATAGACCATTACAAAACTATAAATAACCAAATGCAGACGTATAAAATCACGATTTCCGGACAAGTGCAAGGAGTTGGATTTCGTCCGTTTGTTTATGGTTTGGCAAAATCCTTTTCATTAACAGGAACCGTTTCCAACAATGAAGAAGGTGTTGTAATTTTCGTTACGGGCCCAAAAGATTCCGTTCAACAATTTTTTGAAAAACTGCTAAAAAATCCGCCGCCGGT
>DATIRG010000027.1:0-4512 GCA_035470005.1 Lutibacter sp.
ATATTGCAAAAAAATAATATATAAAACGAGCCATAACAAATTTTGATACATACAGAAATGATTAATGGCGAACTGCATCTGTACCAATAAAAAAATAAAATTTAAACAGATGAAACGAGCCATAACAAATTTTGATACACACAGCAATGATTAATGGCGAACTGCATCTGTACCAATAAAAAAATAAAATTTAAACAGATGAAACGAGCCATAACAAATTTTGATACAAACAGAAATGATTAATGGCGAACTGCATCTGTACCAATAAAAAAATAAAATTTAAACAGATGAAAAAAGTATTTGTTGTAATTTTTTTGGTCATTTTTTCAATAAATAACTTGAAAGCCCAAAAAAGAGATATTGTTCAATACAAGCAAAATTGGGACAAGCAGCAAATATTTTGGGGATATTTTTTAGGACTTAATCAAAAAGATTACAAAATTTCTTACAAAACAAACAATGCTTTTATTGTTTCAACTCCAAGCATGGGTTTTGAAGTTGGGCTTATTGGCGATTTGCGTTTGCACAATAATATCAGCTTGCGGTTAGAGCCAGGACTTTCAAGCAATTCGAAAGAATTGGCGTTTACGCATATTAATGGTTCACAAGACAGTATCAGAAATGTAAATTCCACCTATTTCAGAGTTCCTTTATTGCTGAAATTTAACACAAACAGGCTCGACAATATGAGGCCTTATGTTGTGGGCGGCGTTTCTTACGACTATAATTTTTCCAGCAATCAGGACAATCCAGACGATAATTCTGATGGAGAATTCAGAACCAAAAAGAATAATTTTTCCTATGAATTGGGCGTTGGCGTTGATTTATATTTGCCATACTTTATTTTTTCACCTTCCATTCGAGGCGTTTTCGCCATTAATGATGAGTTGGTCAGAGACAACAATCCCAACAGTCCATGGACGGGACAAGTTGATTATTTTGGAACAAGAGGTGTTTTTATCAAACTTGCTTTTCATTAAACGCTTAGGTCAATCGCTTAAATTCACTCAATAAAATAGCCGCAGCTGTTGCCACATTTAAACTTTCGGTTTGTTTTAACACGCCAAATCTTGGTATTGAAATGATATTGGCAATTAACTTTAAAATTGATTCCCGAATGCCATTTGCTTCGTTTCCCATCACCAGCACTGCACTTCCGGGCAATGTACTTTTATACACATTTACACTATCCATCACGGCAGCATATTTTGGTAATTTGGAATTTTGTAAATAATCTTCCAAATCCGTATAAATTATCGATACCCTCACTAAAGAACCCATAGATGATTGCACCACTTTTTGGTTATAGCAATCAACCGTATTGGTTGAGCAAACCAATTGATCCACTCCAAACCAATCACACAATCTAATAATTGCACCTAAATTTCCCGGATCATTAATTTCATCCAAAGCAACAATTAAACCCGATTTTATGGAAGGTGTTGCCAAAGGAATCTTAAAAAGTGCCAAAACATTATTTGGAGTTACCAGCGTGCTTATTTTTTTTAATTCGGTTTCAGAAATTTCAGTGACTTTCTCGATATTTTTATAGACAGTATTATCAACACAAAATAATTGTTCCAATTCAAAATTTGAGTTTAAAAATTCAGCTACAATTTTAGTGCCTTCAGCCACAAATAAATGATGTGCGGTCCGGTACTTTTTTTGATTAAGACTCGTTATTAATTTTAGTTGATTTTTACTTAAACTCATTAATTTATATATATAAAATTGTAATTTTTTTAACCGCTGAAAAGTTATACTTTTGAAACAAATTTAAACGCTTATTTATTGAAAACCAATTTTATAATATTATTAATTTTCGCAGGTATAATTTTTGGTTTTTCATCGTGCAATTCTGTGAAATATGTTGCTGAAGATGAATTTATGCTTGTTAAGAACAAGATTGTTGTTAACGACAAAAAGGATTCAAGTGACGAAATAAACGATTATATTGTTCAACGCCCCAATACTTTGGTGCTTGGCTTAGCCATACCATTGCATTTTTATAATTTAGGGAACAAAAATTTTGAAGCCGATTTTGATCAATGGAAATTAGACAGTCCGGGATGGTATAATTTTACCACAGGTGTATTTTCAGAAAAACAGGCCCGAGGTGTTCGAAATTTCAAATATAAAATGCATCAATGGATTCTAAAAAATGGAGAACCACCTGTTATTTTAGATTCGAAAAAAACTGCACAAACTGTTAAGAATTTAACGCAACACTACTATAACGAAGGTTTTTTTAAGGTGAAGACAACTTCAGAAGAAAAACATTTAAAAGGCAAGAAAGCTTCCGTTAAATATTCTGTAGTCACAGACAAAGCGTATCAATTGGACAGCATCACAACCGTTATACAATCGGCTGTTTTAGATTCAATATACAAGATTAATAAAGACAAATCGGCAATTAAAGAAGGAGACCAATTTAGGTTGTCGTCATTTGTTGATGAGCAAAACAGGTTAACGAATTTATTTAGAAACACAGGCGTTTTTAGATTCAATAAAAATGCGATAACTTTTGAAGCGGATACTTCAACCACCAATTATAAATCGGACGTGGTGCTGCTTATCGATGGCAAAATAGGGGAATTTCCATTTATAGTTCAGAAAATTCAGAAAGTCAATATTTATACTGATTATTCTTTTATCAACGACGCAAATATTGTCATTAAGGACAGTTTGGATTATAAAGGATTTACTTTTTATGCACAGGAAAAATTAAGATACAATCCGAAGTATTTGCTAAATTCAATTTTTATTGAACCAAATGATTTGTATAAAGATGATACAAGAGAGTTAAACCGAAAAAACATTAGAGGTCTTCAAAATTTCCGTACGGTTGACATAAGATATGTGGAGTTGGAAAATGAAATGCTGGAAGCTTCCATTTATTTATCGCCTCTTAAAAAGTATTCAATCGGAATTAATACCGAATTGACACACTCAAATATCAGACAGCTTGGGATTTCAGGAAAACTTTCATTTTTAGACAGAAATATTTTTAGGGGAGCGGAGCTCTTGAAATTTTCAATTCAAGGTTCTTTTCTGGATTCAAAAGATGCTGCCGAAAAAGGAAAATTATTAAATGCTTGGGAAATTGGGGGAGATATTTCATTAGAACTCCCAAGATTTGTGTTTCCGGTTAAATTCGAAAAATTAATCCCGAAAAGCATGGCACCAAAAACAATTTTTACTTTGGGGACCAGTTTGCAAAAAAATATTGGACTAGATAAACAAAAATTCACCGGTATCGTTGATTATACTTGGGAATCATCAAAAACCATGAATCATAGTTTTCAACTGTTGAATGCACAATTTATCAAAAATTTAAATATTGATCAATACTTCAATATTTATAAATCCGAATTCAATGAAATTCAGTATATCGCCAATACCTATTTTGATCAGACCCTAACACCTGAAAATGTTATAGGATTTATCGACAGCAACATTGATGAGAATTTTGAGGAAAGTAATCCAACAGAATATAAAATTGTCAGAAATATCAGAAACCGATACAATATCATTACAGAAGATGTTCTGGTACCACTTATGGCTTATACTTTTACCTATAACAATGGTGAAAACTATAAAGACACCAATTTTTCATTTTTCAGGTCTCGTATCGCTGCATCTGGCAATTTAACCACGTTGTTAGCCCAGGAAAAGGATGCCAACAACACAAAAACACTTTTTAACATTCCAATAGCACAATATGTGAGGGTCGATTTGGAATACAAAAAATTCTGGGATTTTATTGGGAACAATGTCTTGGTTTTCAGGAGTTTTTTAGGGGTGGCAATACCTTATGGAAATTCAAGTACCATACCATTTAGCAGAAGCTATTTTATTGGTGGTCCAAATGACTTACGCGCATGGAAAATTTATGATTTAGGTCCGGGTTCAACCAAAAGCGGATTGGAATTTAACGTGGGAAACTTAAAATTTATCAATAGTTTAGAATATAGATTTAATGTAGTAAACAGTATAAATGGCGCTTTATTTATTGATGCCGGTAATATTTGGGATATTTCAAACACTTCAATAACAGAACCGGAAGCTAAATTTAAAGGACTTAGTTCGATAAAAGATATTGCCATCGGATCTGGTTTTGGACTTCGATATGATTTAAGTTTTATTTTATTGCGATTGGATTTAGGTTTTAAAACCTATGAACCTTATCTTTCGGAAAGAAATAAATGGTTTAAAAATTACAATTTAGGGCATGCAGTTTATAATTTTGGGATAAGTTATCCTTTCTAAATCTGAAATTAAAACTATTTCGTTTTCGTTTTTTTTCTATTCATATGATTATTTAAAAGGGATAATTCATTAATTTTGCTACAATAATTTACAATAACTTTAGACAAAATATTATGGCTCAAACAATTAAACCAGGAGTTGCTTCAGGAAAAACGGTACAGGAAATTTTTAAGTTGGCAAAAGCCAAAAATTTTGCATTACCTGCAGTAAATGTGATAGGATCAAACACCATTAATGCTGTTT
>DATIRG010000028.1:0-2136 GCA_035470005.1 Lutibacter sp.
GTACGCTGGCTAATTTATACTGGCAATACTATCAGCAAAACAGATGGAAATTTTACGACAGAACCACTACAGAATCTAAAGTTGATGCAGCTGATTTTAGAACCTGGGATTTACAGACAATCTTTTCAGAAATTCATTTACATTTTCAAAAATCCTTGGAAAATGAAGTGTTGGCGCAAAAAACAGATTTAAATGGATTTAATGATATTTTGGAATTGCAGAAGGATTCTAAAATATTTCGTCCGACGCTTTTTGATTTTTTAGCTCATAATGCGTTGGATTTCTATAAAACATCGGAAACTTCAATAACAAATCCGGTTTACAAATTTGAAATTTCGGAGGAAAAATATTTGGCAAATTTCAAAGAATTTTCAGGCATAAAATTAGAAACCAAGGACAGTTTATCGCTTCAGTTCCAGGCCTTAAAAATTTATCAAAAACTGGCAGCATTTCATCAAAAGGAAAATAACAGCAACGCTTTTATTGTGGTCGAACTGGAACGACTTGCATTTGTAAAAGAAAACGCAACCTTTGGCGAAAAAGGCACCCTCTTTTTAAATTCATTAATCAACTTAAAAAACGAATTTAAAACATCAGAGTCATCCACTTTAATCGATTTTGAAATCGCTTCCGTTTATAACAATCAGGCGAATGATTACGTGCCTTTAACGAAAACCGAAAATCAGTTTAAACGCGTTAATGCCCTTGAAATATGTGAGGAAGCCATTGCGAAATTTCCGAATAGTTTTGGCGCCAAAAAGTGCAATTTGCTAAAACAGCAAATTTTGAATCTTTCAATAAATATTACCGCTGAAAAATACGTGCCCAATTTAAAAGACAACAAGGTATTGGTTTCCTATAAAAATTTGCCCGAATTGTATTTTCACATATTCAAAATCAGAGAAAAAGAAAAGGCAGAATTTGCAAGAACATACAACGATTCGGCCAAAATTGAATTTATCAAAAAACTTGAAGCAGTCACAAATTTCCGTCAAGCCTTAAAAACCGAGAACGATTACCAGCAGCACAGCACTGAAATTTTAATTCCGCCTTTTTCAAACGGAAATTATTTGATTTATGCTTCAACTTTTGAAACCTTAAGCGCAAACAGCATTTACGCCACGGCGATCATTCAGGCAACGGATATTGCTGTGGTTGAAAATCGACAAAACAACAGCAACACATATCAAATTGTCGACAGAAATACCGGAAAACCTTTGGTTGGCGCCAAAGTGAACATCAAAAATTACGATACAGGAAATTATAATGCCCCAATAAATGAAAATTTCATTACCGATAACAAGGGCCAGATAAATTTCAAAGCAAAAAGCCCGCACAGAAATGTGGTGCTCACCGTAAATCACAATAAGGAAATTGCCACATTTGGCGATTATTATTTAAGTGAAAATAGCGCTCAAAGTCGGGAAACGGAAAAAACAGCAATCAATACTTTTTTATTTACGGACCGAAGCATTTACAGACCCGGACAAACGGTTTATTACAAAGGAATTGTGATTAAAAGCCTGAACAATAAATCGGAAATCGTTTCAAATGAAACTGTTAAAGTAATTTTGAACAACGTCAATGAGGAAGTTGTAAAGTCCGTTGAATTAAAAACCAATGAATATGGGTCGTTTAGCGGAGAATTTATATTGCCAACCAATGGTTTAACAGGACGTTATTCTATTGAAGTTGAAGAAAGGTTAAAAGTCCGTTTGCTATATGATTTAATTGGTGCGTATGATCATTCGAGAACTGAAATTTTGGTGGAAGAATACAAACGCCCAAAATTTGAAGCCGAATTTAAACCGATAACCGAAACCTACAAAATAAACGATTCCATTACCGTAAGCGGAAGCGCCGTTGCTTTTGCAGGCAGCACCATAACTGACGCCAAAGTTTCTTATCGTGTGCACAGAAAAGTACAATATCCAAAATGGTTTTATTGGTACAGGCCAATTTTTCCTGCAGGGCAAGCACAGGAAATTGTTCATGGGGAAACCATAACCGATGCCCAAGGGAATTTCAATATCACTTTTAAGGCAATTCCGGACAAAAGCGTTGACGCAGCAAACTTGCCGATATTTATTTATGAAGTTACTGCAGAAATTACCGATATCAACGGAGAAACCCGCA
>DATIRG010000029.1:0-3494 GCA_035470005.1 Lutibacter sp.
AGCCTGATATGCATCTTCAACTTTTATAAGTGTTGTTTCAATTTCTTTTTCGGGCACAAAGTCTTTATTCACAATCACTATGGAAGCTTTTGTAGAATAAATATAAGGTGTGTATTTTGGATTTGACAGAAATGTTAGTGATCCATCTTCTCCTTCTTCTATTTTGGAAAGGCTAAATACTTCGACATTTTTATTTCCGAAGATTTCTCCATCTAAAATTTCTGCTATTTGAATTGCTGTAAATTTCATGTTATGCAAAAGTAAAAAAAAACTTCAACTCTACCTATTTCTTTGGGTAGCAGATGTAGTACTTATAAACCGGATTTGACAATGCCTGAATATTTAAATGGTCAGATGCCTCAGTAACATCTTTTAAGCTACCATTTTTGTAAATTATTTGGATATTATTTTTTGTTGAATCGTACGCCTGGTTGCAAATTTCACCGTGATACACGAAATAATCCAATTCGGCATCATTAAAATTAAACTTCTCTTTCACTTGTTCTTTTATCGTTAACAATTGGCTTTCTGTAAATGGTTCATTTTGAAGGATTACCTTTGGTAGTCTTCTGTTGACTAGGCTTTTAGATAATTTTGAAAGCACCTTGTCATCAAAAGAAATCCATTCTTTTATGGCCGCTAAAATATCATAATCATCCAATTTTGAAAATGTTTTGAGGTTTTCAGCTGATAAATTATCCGCATTAATCGATTGTTTTAAAAATATGGACAATGTTTTTGTCGCTGGCAATTCTATGCCCAATAAAGAAAGTTCCTTTGCGCGCTTTAATATTTTTTCCAATAATTTTTCGGCAACAAGCGCTGTTTTATGCAAATAAACCTGCCAATACATAATTCTGCGGGAGACAATAAAGCTTTCCACACTGTAAATTCCTTTTTCTTCCACCACCAAATTGTCATTATTTACGTCGAGCATAGTAATTAATCGCTCCGAATTTATCGTTCCTTCTGCAACTCCGGTATAAAAACTGTCGCGTTTTAAATAATCCAATCTGTCCATATCCAACTGACTTGAAATCAGCTGGTGTAAAAATTTACGGTGATAATTTCCTTTAAATATTTCTATCGCCAGTGAAAGTTGCCCTTTAAATTCATCATTTAAAGCTTCCATAAATAATAAGGAGATATTTTCGTGCGATATTCCTTTAATAAATTGTCCTTCTAAAGCGTGTGAAAATGGTCCGTGACCAATATCGTGCAACAAAATTGCGATGTAAACCGCCGTTGCTTCTTCTTCAGAAATTTGAACGCCTTTAAATTTTAAAATTCTAACAGCCTTTTGCATCAAATGAACGCTTCCTATGGCGTGGTGAAATCGCGTATGGTGCGCGCCGGGATAAACCAAGTACGACAAACCCATTTGAGAAATTCTCCGCAATCTTTGAAAATACGGATGTTCAATTAAATTGTGAATTAAAATATTCGGAATCGTAATAAAACCGTAAATTGGGTCGTTTAATATTTTTAGTTTGTTCGTTTTTTTTTCGCTCAAAACAATAATTTTTATAAATGATAATGCAAAGATAACAATATGAGTAATATAAACATTTTATGGGTTGATGATGAAATAGATCTTTTGAAACCTCACATTCTATTTTTAGAGAAAAAAGGATATTCCGTTTCCACCTCCAATAATGGTGCCGATGCCATTGATATGTGCGAAGAAAACAATTATGACATTGTTTTTTTAGACGAACATATGCCTGGTTTAAGCGGATTGGAAACGTTGAGCCAGATAAAAAGTAAACGTCCGAATTTGCCAATTGTGATGATTACCAAGAGCGAAGAGGAATATATTATGGAAGAAGCCATTGGAAATAAAATTGCCGATTATTTGATAAAACCCGTAAATCCGAATCAAATATTGCTGAGTTTAAAGAAGAATTTAGACCATTCCCGATTGATTTCTGAAAAAACCACCTCAAATTATCAACAAGAATTCAGAAAAATAGCGATGGATTTGGCGATGGTAAATTCTTATGAAGAATGGATTGACATTTATCAAAAACTGGTTTATTGGGAATTGGAACTCGAAAACATCAGTGATACGGGAATGATTGAGATCTTGGAAAGCCAAAAACAAGAAGCAAATTCACTATTTTTTAAATTTATTAAGAAAAATTATAAAGACTGGATTCACGATGAAGATGCGCCCATTATGTCGCATACATTATTCGAAAAAGTGATTCTTCCTGAAGTAAACACTACCAAAGGAACTTTGCTGGTTGTAATCGATAATTTACGCTTCGACCAGTTTAAAATTATAGAAAAAACAATCACCCAATATTATAAAAAACAAGATGAAGTTACCTTTTACAGCATCTTGCCAACAGCAACACAATATGCCAGAAATGCAATTTTTTCGGGGTTAATGCCTTTGGAAATGGAACAAAAACACCCAGAATATTGGAAAAATGACATAGAAGAAGGCGGAAAAAATTTATATGAAGAAGAATTTTTGCAGGCACAATTAAAACGGCTTCGACAAAACATAAAACTTGCGTTTTACAAAATAACAAATCTGAAAGCCGGTAAACAATTGGTTGAAAATTTCAACGCCGTAAAAGAAAATGATTTAACGGTTATCGTTTATAATTTTGTCGATATGCTTTCCCATTCAAAAACTGAAATGGAAGTTATTAAAGAATTGGCCAGTGACGACAAGGCTTACAGATCGTTGACCAACAGTTGGTTTCTTAATTCGCCTTTGTTGGAAATCATACAAAAAGCCCAAAATTTAGGGTTGAAATTAATTATCACCACCGATCATGGAACCATAAATTCTAAAGTGCCTTCAAAAGTGATAGGAGATAAAAATATAAGCTCCAATTTGCGCTATAAAACAGGACGAAGTTTAAGTTATGAAGAAAAAGATGTTTATGCAGTGAAAGATCCAAAAGAAATTAAGTTGCCTTCTATCTCAATAAACAGTGCCTTTATTTTTGCCAAAGAAGATATATTTTTTGCCTATCCAAATAATTACAATCATTTTGTGAATTATTTTAAAAATACTTATCAGCATGGCGGAATTTCTTTAGAGGAAATGATTATTCCTTGTGCTATATTTGTACCAAAATAAAGCCCCCTAGCCCCCGAAGGGGGAACAGAGCGTTAAAAAAAACAGTGGATTGCTGTTTTTAGTGATAGGGCCAGCCGGCGCAATGGGCTTTAAAAAATTGATAGTTAAACAATTAAACATCATTGTAAATGATTAAAAATTACACATTAGAAGATTTGCCTACAATTGCGAAAGAGGTCATAAAATCGGCAAAAAACAAGGTGTTGCTTTTTTATGGTGAAATGGGCGTGGGAAAAACAACGTTGATTAAGGAAATTGTAAAGCAATTGGGAAGTTTTGATAACGTTAGTTCCCCCACTTTTTCGTTGGTGAATGAATATCATACGATTAATGGTGATAAAGTGTATCATTTCGATTTTTATAGAATTTACAATGAAAATGAAGCTTTGGATAT
>DATIRG010000030.1:0-1698 GCA_035470005.1 Lutibacter sp.
TTTATTAGGTACAAATAAACAGGATAATGGTCGCTGTAGCCGCCGGTAAAGCCGCCATTTCCAAAACTTCTGAAAGGATAGCCCTTGTATTTTCCAGTTTGTGTGGTTAAATATTGGGGCTTAAAAATGGCCGTTTTGTACATTTTATAGGACGAAAAATCGTTTGTGGTGGTTAACAGCGGTGAGGTAAACATAATTTGGTCGAAAAGGTTGATATTGTCTCGATACGCCAAGGTATTTTGCCCGCGCCTGAACATATCTTCCATCGGATTGTAAATGTCGCCATCTTGCACTTCCGATTTTTTGGCCTTTGTTTTTAAGATATTTTTTAGGCTGCTGTTGCTGGGATCATCATTTAAATCGCCCATTAAAATGATTTTTGGATTGGGATCGGTTTCTTTTATTTTGGCGATTATTTGGGTGTTTAAAAACGCAGCTTTTTCTCTCTTTGACCGACTTTTTGCTTCACCGCCTAGCCTTGAAGGCCAGTGATTTACAATAATATGGATGAGCTCATCGCCCAAATAGCCCGAAACCAACAATTGGTCTCGCGTAAAAATGCGATAGCCTTCATCATCCCACAAACGCAGTTCGAAAATTTCGTGATAAACGGGTTTGAAATGGTTGGTTTGGTACAAAAACCCCACATCGATGCCTCTGATATCTGGCGAATCGTAATGAATTATGCCATATTGTCTGTCTTTTAAGTAGGAAGTGTTCACTAAATCTTCCAACACCGAATAATTTTCAATTTCGGCAACGCCAATGATTATCGGACTGTTTTTGGCTTCTTCCGCACCAATTTCAGAAAGCACTTTTGCCATATTGTTCAGTTTCAACTGATAAATGGCGGCCCTGTTTTCTTTAATTTCCATAATTGGACTTGTTTCGTCGAGTTTTAAGGTATCGTCCACAATATCAAAAAGGTTTTCCAAATTGTAAAAAGCGATGGTTTTGATGTCGTATTTTTTTTGGCTGAAAATAGGCTGAACCGCCAATAAAATAAGCAGAGAAAGAAGTGAAAGTCGATTCATAGCATTTTTTTAAACGACTAAGATAGTTACAAATTATGAACGAAATACTTGGCAGCGCAGTATATTTCAATAAGATAGCGCAATTATATTTTTGATTTTTATCGGTGGTATGCAAAAAAAGACTAATTTCATCAAAAATTGTCTATGAAAATAATAGTTGTTGCCACTATTGCGTGTCTTTTGTATGCCATTAATTCAGGCGCACAAACCCTTGCTTCGGTCAGCGGAAAAGTTGTTGAAGCCACTTCTGAAGAACCTTTAAAAGGTATTTCCCTCAAAATTGCCTCATTAAATATTTTTACTGAAACAAATTTAAAAGGAGAATTTATCCTTGAAAATATTCCTTTTGGAAATTATACACTTCAAATTCAGTTTGAAGGTTACGAAACGCAAGATTTTCCCGTCAATGTTCTTGAAACTAAATCTTATGATTTAGGTACAATTTATTTGCAAAAATCGATTGTTGAAACTGCTGAATTAAGTTTGATTGTTTTAACCGATGAGGATTTGTTGGATGGAGAAGGAAAAACCTCTGATTATATTGCCGGATTGTTTCAATCTTCCAAAGATGCCTATTTGCAGGCCGCAGCGTTCAATTTCAGTCAGGCCTGGTTTAAAGTTCGCGGCTACGATTCCAGCTACGGAACCATTGCCATCAACGGTA
>DATIRG010000031.1:0-3732 GCA_035470005.1 Lutibacter sp.
TTTTGGTAAATATTTCAATTTGGAACCTAAATTTTATTAATATCATATCATAATACATTTATAATTAATATCTTTAATGTACAATAATGATGATGAAATTTAAAAGCTTGTTTTTGAATTCTAAATGTGTTTTTTATAAAAAATGATTGGTTATTCAGCCGCTTGTATCAACAGATAAATTGATTATTATTTATTGTTTTCTCAACGCTTATTACTTAAATCTGCTTAAAATGTTAACATTTAAAAATTTTAATATTGCCGATTGGTTTTCATTTTACAGAATTGTAGCCGCCCCTTTTTTATTGCTTATTTTATGGTTGGGAAACCGGGAGCTTTTTACATGGCTTTTGTTGCTGAGTTATTCCACAGATGCCATTGACGGTTTTTTAGCCCGAAGGTTAAAAATAACAAGTCCAAGAGGCTCGCAACTGGATTCTTTTGGCGATCAAATAACGTTTGTGGTTGCCATAATTGGTTTGTTGGTTTACGAGTATGATTTTATGAAAGAACACGCAATTTTTATTGTTCTTGTTTTTTTGCCTTATATTTTTCAAATGATTATTGCCTTTATGAAATATGGCAAAGCCACTGCATTTCATACCTATTTGGCCAAATTATCGGCAATTACACAGGCTTTTTTTATTCTTTGGCTGTTGTTTTTCGGACCAATTTACTGGTTGTTTTATGTGATGATTGCATTGTGTTTACTGGAGACCATTGAAGAGATTATGCTTATTTTTATGTATGATAATTGGGTTGCGGGCGTTAAAGGCATTTATTGGGCACTTCGGGATAAAAGGCGATTAAGAAAAAAAAACAACCATTAAAAAAGAACAAACTAATACGATTTCCCATGCGTTCGTATTCATTTTTTACAATTATACTGTTATGCTTAGCGATATTGCTTGTAGATACGCTGGCATTTTATTGGCTGCAATCCATTACCCGATTGCTGCAATCGGTATTTTTACAAAACTTAATTAATGTTGTTTTTTGGGTTTTCACCATTGGTTTAATTACGTCAATTATTTTATTGAAAATTAGGCTGGAGCGCATGCATCCTTATAGAAAACAATTGCTGATAACCTCATTTTATGGACTTACGGTATCTTCTTTTATTCCGAAATTAATTTTTGTGATTGTTATTTCCATCCTGTATTTTACAAACTTTGTTTTTTCTGATGAAGAATCTTTAATTGCAATTCCAATTATCGGTTTGTTTGCTGGATTTCTGCCTTTTTTTGTCATTCTTTACAGCGTTTTCAGAAGCTTATACCGATTTAAAGTGCATCGCATAAAAATTAATTTTGATGAATTGCCGTCTAATTTTGAAGGATTGCGAGTCGTCCATATTTCCGACCTTCATTTGGGAAGTTTTAAATCTCGCCATCATATTTTGGACAGGGCGGTTAAAATAATCAATCAATTAGAGCCCGATTTTATTTTTTTTACCGGCGATTTGGTCAATAACAATGCATGGGAATTGAAAGGCTGGCAAACGGTGTTGAAAAAAATGGTTGCTAAAATGGGAAAATATGCGGTTTTGGGCAACCACGATTATGGCGATTACAGCGAGTGGAAAAGTACTCATGACAAACAGTCAAACTTTGAATCCATCAAATATTTTTACAAGAAAATTGATTTTAAATTATTGATGAATGAAGCTGTAAGCATAGAAAAAGAAGACCAGAAAATAGCTATTGTCGGCGTTGAAAATTGGGGGAATCCTCCGTTTAAACAATATGGCGATTTAAAAAATGCGTTAAAAAGTGTTGCAACTGTTCCTTTTAAAATATTGCTTTCCCACGATCCTTCGCATTGGAATGAAGAAGTTGCAGAAAAAACAAATATTGCGCTCACGCTTTCGGGACATACACACGGTATGCAAGCCGGAATTAACATCAAAAGCAAAAAATGGAGCCCCATTCAATATAAATATGAACATTGGGCGGGATTGTACGAACGTTTTAACCAATATCTGTATGTTACCAGAGGTTTGGGCTGGATGGGATTTCCGGGAAGATTGGGAATGCGTCCTGAAATTACGTTGATTGAGCTTCATCAAAAATAAAAGTGCTGAGCCTATTTTTTTCAGCCAACCAATTGTAAATATTTATCAACATTTTTAAGTTTGTTTTTGGTTGTTTCGTAACCAATGTTAAAAATTTCATCGATGTGGTTTTTGTCGAACATGCCAAATTTGGACAATGGCGGATAAATTAATAAATCGCATTGCGAAAATTTTTGCGCGGAAGCATTAGAAAAATTTATTCTGATGGCTCTTTCCAGCACATCAACACCATATTTTAAACTTTCAGCTTTTATGTCATTAATCGGACTTACATAAACGCCTATTAATTGATCACATTTTTTTAAGGGCGCGATGGGAAAATTATCGAGAATACCTCCATCCGCATACAAAATGCCGTTAATGGCAACAGGTGAACACAAGCCGGGAAAAGCGGATGAAGCTAAAAACGGCCTGATTAATTCACCTTCTTCAAAAACTTTTAAACTTCCGGAAAGCATATCAACAGCACTGATAAAAAGCTTTTTATTGAGTGCCTTAAAATTATCTTCAGGAAAATATTTTTTAAAATCCTGATAAAAATTTACAGGATCTATAATTCCCGGTTTTCCAAAAGCATAACGTGTAGGATAAAAAAGTGGAACTTCTTTAAAAAACGCCACTATTTCTTCAGGCGCATACCCCGCGGCATAAAACGCACCCACCATAGCACCCATACTGCTTCCTGAAATGTGAGTAGGGCTAATATTGCTTTCCTCAAGCGCCTTAATGGCCCCAATATGGGCAATACCTTTCATGCCTCCGCCAGAGAGCGCCAATCCTATGCTCATAATGGGTTGGTTTTAATAATTAATTTCTTTTTTTAACAGGATTTCTATTATCATCAGAACTCCTTCTGCCCGAGTTGCTTCTGTATTTATTGTTGTTGTGATAGTTGTTTATGTTATCGCCAAAATAATCATGGACTCTAATTTGTCGGCTTCGTCTTAAATCGAGATATCTATATCTGGCAGGCAACAAATCAGCAGTTATCCAAATATTATTGTCGAGAAATAGGTAGCTTCTGATGGAGAAATCATAATAAATATCATGTTCAGGAAAATAAATATAGCGTACTGATTCGGCCCGGTTCGGATAAAACCAAGCAGGAGGCGGCGCGGCAATTCTGGAAGTGACCACTACGGGTCCGCAACTTTCTAATGACAAAACAAAAGAAAACAACATGACAACTGTTAAAAAAACAACTTTTTTCATAATCGTAGCATTTAGTTAAACCAATTTACGAAGAATCAAAAATGACCCAAATGATATATATCAATTGACAAAGCGCTGTTTTTTTATGTTATTTTTCTGCTTCTTTTTGTTTTTGCCGATCTAACTTCCTAAAATAACCCCTAAACAAAAAGTTGTGTTTTAAAGCTTCCATATTTTCGTTTAAACGAATGCTTCCTTCTTTGACATTTTTCATTGTTTCATCAATATTATTGACCAAAATAGTATCATTAATCATATAATTTACGGTGCCTTTTCCATTTTTGACATCTAAAATCACCGAATTTAAATTGGCGATTACCGCATCAATGTCCAAGCTCGATTGTTCGATGTTTTCAATAATTGATTTCATTTTATTTGCAGAAGCGGTATCGCTTAACAATACGGCAGCCAGGCTTTCATCGTAATTAACGGCTCTGATAATTTTTTTT
>DATIRG010000032.1:0-2952 GCA_035470005.1 Lutibacter sp.
AAGCAGCCGGATATTAAAAAAATTTAAATTATAATGGACAAAACACGTTGTGGCTGGTGCAAAAACGATCCGCTATATATGGCTTATCACGATACTGAATGGGGAATTCCAGTTTATGACGATGATAAACTGTTTGAATTCTTAATATTGGAAACGTTTCAGGCAGGATTAAGCTGGATTACCATTCTTCGGAAAAGGGAAAATTTCAGAAATGCTTTTGATCATTTTGACTATAAAAAAATCGCCAATTATTCCGAAGCCAAATACGAAGAATTGTTGCTTGATGCAGGAATCATCAGAAACAAATTGAAAATTAAAGCCACTATTTCCAATGCTGTTGCTTTTATGGAAGTTCAGCAAGAATTTGGTTCGTTTTCAAACTATATTTGGCGCTTTACCGATGGAAAACCCATCAAAAATAAATGGAAATCATTGCACGAACTTCCTGCAACCAACGAACTGTCGGATATTGTTTCAAAAGATTTAAAAAAACGCGGATTCAAATTTGTGGGTTCAACTGTAATTTATGCGCACATGCAAGCCACCGGAATGATCAATGATCACGTAACCGAATGTTTTAGATATCAAGAAGTGTAAATTAAATTTTGATTTACGATTTTTGATTTCACCTTTGAGCTTTCAGCATTATTTTATCGGTATATAAATTTCCGTAATCCACTTTGCCGGATTTTTGCTGTCATTTGGGCCAACCACATAAAATTCAAAGGGTTCTGCGCCTGGTATTTCAGTAAAACCTTGCGCAACCAGCTGGTTATAGGCTGTTTCCCACGCTTCATTGGCAAATTTATAATCGCCCTTAAAAATAGTTTTAAAAGTTTTTTGCGGTTTTAAATACCCTGTTAAAACGTCACCGGTTGTAATTACCCTTTCTTTTACGGGAATACAGGCAGAAAACATGGCCGTATTATTTTGTTCGTCCCATTTGTGGTTTAGTGTAAATGGTTTTCCTGAGGATTCAATATTATTTTCGGCCATAAAGGCAACAATAATTGGAAACATTTCACTCATTTTTTGCTCAATTTCCTGAATTTGGCACGAAATTGTTTGGTATAAATAAAATCCGCCGCCATAATCAACCGCGCCTAATGCTTCAAAAGAATGTTTTTCCAATTCTGTTAAAATATATTGTTCCAGTAATTCCAGGCCTTTGTCATAAATCGGAATCGTATTTTTTTCGATGCCACCTTTAAAAAGCCAGTAAAATTTTTCGCTGAATGAATTTTTTCCTCGCATTCCCCAAATAACTTCCGTGCCTTTATCAACTTCAGTAAAACTCCAATAAACTTCAGCAATGTGGCCTTTGCCAAAACCAATTTGTTGTATAATTTCTTTGTTTGGGATTGCGGAAATGGTTTTTAAATCGCCTTCCCCATCTTTTCCTTTCCAGCTATAAGTTGCACCAACACCAGAAGTAGTATCTTTATAGGAACTTACCATCGTTGGATCTTTTTCAAGCCAAGGACTCCAATTTTCCCAAGTTTTAAAGTCATTGACCTGGTCAAAAATTACTTCTGCAGGGGCTTTTATAATTTTTGAACGTTGAATATCATAATCACCTTTTAGAACTGCGACATAAACGGCTATGCCAATTACTGCGGCCAAAAGAAAAAAAACGAAGTATTTTAGATATTTCAAAAGACGGAATTTAGAATTACTAATCTCCAATTTAGGGAATTATTCTGTTATAAAACAGTAAATTTGACGATAAATTTTAAATTATCCATCAAATGAACATTAAATATTTATTATTGGTGTTGTTAACGACAACGCTTTTCTTTTCATGTGCCGATCAAAAAAAGGAAGAAAATCCAACAACAGCAGTTTCAACTGAATTTAATTATGAAGTCGAACAATTTGCAGATGTAAAAATTCTGCGCTATCAAATTCCGGGTTTTGAAAACCTGACTTTAAAACAAAAAAAGTTGGTGTATTATTTATCCCAAGCCGGAATGGAAGGCCGTGATATTATTTACGACCAAAATTATCGCCATAATTTAACCATAAAGCGTGCTTTAGAAAATATTTACCAAAATTATGCCGGTGATAAAACAACGGCTGATTGGAAAAATTTTGAAACTTATTTAAAAAGAATTTGGTTTTCTAACGGAATCCACCATCATTATTCAAATGATAAATTCAAACCTGAATTTTCAAACGCCTATTTTGATACTTTGTTAAAGGAAACCAACACCAATCTTATAGGTGAAGCTTATGAGGTAATTTTTAACGATAAAGATGCCAAAAAAGTAAATCTTGACGAAACTAAAGGATTGTTGGAAGGTTCTGCCACAAATTTTTATGCGCCAAATGTTACCGCAAAAGATGCAGAAGCATTTTATGCGCTAAAAATTAATAAAAACGATAAAATGCCTGTTGAGTTTGGTTTGAATTCGAAATTGGTTAAAAACCCTGACGGATCTTTGGAAGAAAAAGTCTGGAAAGTTGGCGGTATGTACGGCGCATCCATCGAAAAAATGGTAAGCTGGTTAGAAAAAGCGGTGGAAGTTGCTGAAAACGCGAAGCAAGCAGAAGCTTTAAAATTATTGATTGAATATTACAAAACTGGCGATTTAAAAATTTGGGATGCCTACAATGTTGCTTGGGCAACCAGCACCGAAGGCGATATCGATTATATCAACGGATTTGTGGAGGTTTATAACGATCCAATTGCGCACAGAGGTTCTTTTGAGTCAATCGTTCAGATAAAAGATTTTGATATGTCTAAAAAAATGGCTGTTTTGGCAGAAAATGCCCAGTGGTTTGAAGACAATTCAACATTACAGGCTTCCCATAAAAAGAAAAATGTGGTAGGCGTTTCATACAAAACAGTAAATGTGGCTTCAGAATCCGGAGATTCTTCACCTTCAACACCAATAGGCATCAACTTGCCAAACAACAACTGGATTCGCGAACAACACGGCTCAAAATCTG
>DATIRG010000033.1:0-8561 GCA_035470005.1 Lutibacter sp.
ACAACTATAAATATGGCGAAATGTTGGTGGAAAAAAATATTGTTGTTTATTCTACCTGTGAACATCATTTATTGCCAATTGTGGGCAGGGCGCACGTTGCTTACATTTCCAACGGAAACGTCATCGGATTGTCTAAAATGAATCGCATTGTTGATTATTATGCAAAACGTCCTCAGGTTCAGGAACGATTAACCATGCAAGTTGTGCAATCGTTGCAGGAAGCTTTAGGAACGGATGATGTTGCCTGCGTTATTGACGCCAAACATTTGTGCGTAAATTCACGCGGCGTACGCGATATTGAAAGCAGTACGGTAACTTCAGAATTTGGCGGTAAATTTAAAGATGAAAATGTACGTCGCGAGTTTTTGGACTACATAAAAATGGATACGGATTTTAAAAACATAAAATAAAAAATATCAAAATCAAAATCAATCAATTCAATGTAAAAAAAGCATCCTTTCGGGTGCTTTTTTAGTTTGGCGCCAACAAATTAAACGGGTAATAGGGAATATTGCGAAGGATCCAAAAAATAACAATTATGGTCAAAATTACCAAAGGCGTTTTGGGATGATACATATAATTATAAAAGTCTTTTTTTAAAAATGCATTAATTCCTGTCACAACAAGATGATATCCCAAAATGAGCAAACTTATAAAAAACAGTACATTTTGCTGTAAAACGCCAAAAAAATTAAAATTTAAAAGTTGGTGGGTGGCGCGCTGGCTTCCGCAGCCCGGACAATAAATACCCGTAGTAAAATACAAAGGACATTCGGGAAGATAGTTGACTTCATTCGGATTGATGAAAAAATAAAATAAGGCCAAACTTAAACCACCAAAAATAATGGCAAACCACGTAATTTTCTTCAACATATTTTTTAAAAATCTCCCATCATTGCCAAACCACCTAAAGTAAATACAAAAACAAGATAAAACAGGCCAATGATAAGGCTTGAGACAATTCCCCAAGTCATCCATTTTTGGGCTTCTTTGGAAGCTTTTAGTGCGCCTTCATAATCTCCAAACTCAAATTTGGTATTTACTTGTGCGGCATTTACAATACCCACAATTCCGAAAGGCATACAGCAAAATATGGTCACTAAAATGGATTCAATTAAATAGTTTTTAGGTGGCTGTTGGTTCATTGTTGTTTTTTATGATTTAATTGCAATAAGCCAAATTATGAAAAAAAATAATGAATTTGACGAATTCCAGTTAAAATATGATGAATTTCACCAATAATATATGTATCACTAAATACATTTACAGTTTTAAAATATTGTTCCGCAGAATTGGCAACAGTTTGTGACTAAATTCTGTTTTTGAATAAATTATTGTCATAACTTTGTTTAATAATTTTTCATAAAATCAAAAAAAATAAGACTATGGATTTTCAAATTGGGGACAAAATTGCTGTTATCGATGATGTTATAAAAGGAAAAGTAGTTGCCGTTCATCCAAATAAAATTGTTATTGAAGATGCGGACGGATTTCCATATGAATATGCGCCAAAAGAATTGGTAATCATTAAAGAAAGTCAGAAAGAACTTTCCAAATTCAGCGATATTGACAATGAATATTTATCGGAAAAAATGAATGATACTGCTGCGAAGAAACAACCGGTTAAATTTAAAACCAATGTAAAACCCGATAAGTTGCCGCCTATGGAAGTTGATTTACACATCAACCAGCTTATTGCTTCAACAAAGGGAATGGACAATTATGATATGTTAACGCTACAGTTGGAAACTGCCAAACACAAATTGGAATTTGCCATTAAAAACAGGATTCCGAAAATAGTTTTTATTCACGGAATGGGCGCAGGAGTTCTTAAAACAGAATTGGAATTTTTATTTAAAAAATACAACGTATACTGGAATGATGCTTCCTTTCAAAAGTATGGTTTGGGCGCAACAGAAGTAGGAATCTATCAAAATCCCAAAAATTAGTTTTTAATTTCTAATATTCCAAAATTAAAGCTTTCGAAGAAAATACGTTCCTCTCCATCATTAAAATTTAAATTTGAAATGGTGATTACATAAGAATAACCAGTGACAACACCATTTGCCAAAATTTCGGTGGCTGCAATGTTTACAGTACCTTCATCTGCTTTAAGATCTTTTAAAATCTTTGGTTCCAATGGCGGAACGCTCTGACAAAAATATGTTGAAGTAATGCCTTTATCAAAAATTCTGTAGGTTGCCGTTACAGTAGCTGAAATAGGCAGCGACACTGTTGGAGAAGTTCCAAGGGCGGTTTTTGGAAGTGTTAAAACTAAAACTTCTGTACTATTGGTGCTCGCAATATATAAAACAAATTCCCCGCACTTATTCACTTTTTCGGTAAATTCAAAAACCGGAACATCAAAATCCCCATCATTGCAAGCATTTAGGGTGAACGCCAAAAAGAGTATCAATAGTTTTTTCATAAGATTTAATTTCAACGCAAAAATAACAGTTTTAGGCAAGTCATCACCAAATGAAACCAACTATTTTAATTACTTTTGCTTTTAATGAAAACGATATACTTAGATAACGCTGCCACAACACCAATATTACCCGAAGTAGTCGATGCCATTTCAAGTGCAATGACCAATGTTTACGGGAATCCGTCATCAATTCATCACGTTGGGCGAAAGGCGAAATCGATGGTTGAAACGGCTCGTAAAAATATTGCCAAACATTTTAATGCTTCAGCCCAAGAAATAGTTTTTACGGCCGGCGGAAGTGAAGCAGACAATTTAATCCTAAGAAATGCCGTTACCAATTTAGGTGTTACAACAATTATTTCATCTAAAATTGAACATCACGCTGTTTTGCATACCATCGAAAATTTGCAGAAAGAATTTGATATCAGCATCAAATTTGTTGATTTGGATGATAGCGGAAATGTTAATTATAAGCATTTAGAACAATTGCTAGAGCAATCTGATGATAAGAAATTGGTAAGTTTGATGTACGTAAATAATGAAATAGGAAATATTTTAAATCTTGAAAAAGTTTCGGAATTGTGCATTGCCAATAATGCTTTATTTCATTCTGATGCCGTGCAGGGCATAGGTCATTTCAATATTGACATTAAGCAAACGCCCATTGATTTTTTTGTGGCAAGCGCCCATAAATTTCACGGTCCGAAAGGCGTCGGATTTGCCTATATAAAAAGAGGATTTGGTATTCATCCAATTATGCATGGCGGTGAGCAGGAGCGAGGCGCCAGGGCAGGAACAGAAAATGTGCACAGCATTTTTGGTATGGAGAAAGCGCTGGAAATTTCCTGTACCAATATGCAGGAAGAATCTGCTTCAATCCAACAGCTCAAAAATTATTTTATAGGTGAATTGAAGCAACATATTGAACGAATTGAATTCAACGGACAATCAGCAAGTGAAACGGACAGCAGTTACACAATTTTAAATGTTCGTTTTCCAAAAGATTATGCGATGTTGCTTTTTAATTTGGATTTAAAAGGTATTGCGGTTTCTGGCGGAAGCGCCTGCCAAAGCGGCAGCAATATGGGTTCTCATGTGTTGCATGCAATTTTACCTGAAAAAGAAGCTGAAAAAACTTCTGTTCGATTTTCTTTCAATAAATTCAACACCAGGGAAGAAATTGATTACGTAATTCAAACACTCATAAAACTGATCAATTAGATGCTAAATTATCCGATAAAGTTTTACCCAATTTTAAAAGAAAAAATTTGGGGAGGCACAAAATTAGTGACCAAACTCAATAAAAAATCAATGTTGAAAAATATTGGTGAAAGTTGGGAATTGTCTGATGTTGAGGATAATATATCTATTGTTTCAAATGGCGAATTGGCTGGAAAAACCTTGCGCGAATTGCTGGAATCCTTTAAAGCAGAACTCATTGGCGAAAAGAATTATGCACATTTTGGAAACAATTTTCCGCTGCTGATAAAATTCATTGATGCAAAAGAGGATTTGTCAGTTCAGGTGCATCCAAATGATGAACTTGCCAAAAAACTGCACAATTCATTTGGAAAAACGGAGATGTGGTACATTATGCAGGCTGATACTGGATCAAAACTTATTGTTGGATTTAATAAAGAAATTACACCCGACCAATATCTGAATTATGTTGCCGAAAAGAAAATACCTTCCATCTTAAATTATGAAAGGGTAAAAGCGGGTGACGCCTTTTTTATTGAACCGGGAACTGTTCATACCATTGGCGCCGGAATTTTGTTGGCTGAAATTCAGCAGACATCCGACATTACCTACAGAATTTACGATTGGGATAGGGTAGACGATCAAGGAAATCCGAGAGCATTACATACCGATTTGGCTGTTGAAGCCATTAATTTTAACCATAAAATTGAAGCAAAACACAACTATTCAACTTTTATAAATTCACTCAATACGATTGTAAAATGTCCCTATTTCATCACAAATTTTATTCATAGTGTTGGTGAAAAAGAATTGGATTATGCAGAAACCGATACATTTGTTATTTTTATGTGTGTACAAGGAAAGGCAACAATTTTAATGGGAGAAAATTCGGAAATAATTAATTATGGCGAAACAGTGTTAATTCCGGCGACAGCGAAAAAAGTGGTTATCGAATCAAAAAATTGTAAATTGTTAGAAATAACGGTTTAGATGACATTCACTTCAATTTCAAGGGAAATCTTGAAAGTTTCCATCACTTTTTGCTGAATTTTTTGGGCCAAAGCATAAATTTCTTTTCCGGTGGCATTGTTGTAATTCACTAAAACCAGCGCCTGTTTTTTGTGCACGCCCGCATCTCCAAAACGTTTTCCTTTAAATCCGCATTGTTCTATCAGCCAGCCTGCCGGAATTTTAATTTCATTTTCAGAAATTCTATAATGAGGAATTTCAGGATTTTTTTCTGACAGTTCTTTAAATAAATCGGAGGTGATTACCGGATTTTTAAAAAAACTGCCGCTGTTCCCAATTTCCTTGGGATCAGGAAGTTTGCTTTGTCTGATGGCAATTACCGCATCAGCAATTTCTTTAATGGTAGGAATTTCTTTATCTGTCAATAAATCTTTGATGGCGCCGTAGGAGATATTGATGTTGTGATTTTTTTTGGTGAGTTTAAACGTAACATTGACAATGATGTATTTTCCTTTCAGCTCATTTTTAAAAACGGAATTCCGGTATCCAAAATTACAATCAGCATTTGTGAAAATTTTGGTTTTGCCGGTTTCAATGTCAATGGCTTCCAATTGCTGAAAAACATCTTTAATTTCAACGCCGTATGCACCAATATTTTGAATGGGAGAAGTACCCACATTTCCCGGAATTAATGACAAATTTTCCAATCCGCCATAATTTTGAGAAACGCACCAAAGCACCAATTCGTGCCAATTTTCGCCAGCTTCCGCAGTGACCAAAACTTCATTTTCATCAAAATCGTTAACGATAATTCCTTTTGTGTTTAAGTGGATTACCAGTTTTTCAACATCGCCTGTCAGCAAAATATTGCTTCCGCCGCCCAACAAAAACAAAGACTTTTCAGAAGTTATTATTTCTTTTAATTCCTTGACTGAATTTACGGTAATAAAACGTTTGGCATTTGCATGAATGCCAAACGTGTTGTAAGGTTTTAACGATATGTTTTGTTGAATTTTCAACTAGTTTTCGTTGTATTTTTTGATGGCTGCTTTTAATATTTCTACGGAACGAACAAGATCCTCTTTTTTAAGCACGTAAGCAATCCGAACTTGTTTGGTGCCAAACCCAGGTGTGGAATAAAATCCGGCCGCAGGAGCGACCATAACAGTTTGGTTATCCAAATTATAATCTTCCAATAACCATTGTGCAAATTTATCCGCGTTATCAACAGGCAATTCAGCAACACAGTAGAAAGCGCCTTTTGGGGTGGCCACTTTAACACCTTCAATTTTATTCAGCTCAGCAATTAATAGATCTCTTCGGGCTTTATATTCAACAATCACCTCATCAAAATAAGCTTGTGGCGTTTCCAAAGCGGCTTCACTGGCAATTTGTTCAAAAGTTGGAGGACTTAATCTTGCCTGTGCAAATTTTAAAACAGTGCTGATGACTTCTTTATTTTTACTGACCAAGCAGCCAATTCTAGCGCCACACATACTGTAACGTTTTGAAACAGAATCGATGATTATGGCGTGATCATCTAAGCCAAACCCGCTTAAAACGGATTGGTATGCTTCATTGTCATAGATAAATTCTCTGTAAACCTCATCGGCTATTAAAAATAAATCGTGTTTTTTTACAATATCTGCCAGTTTTTGAATTTCATCTTTGGAATACAAATAGCCGGTCGGATTGTTAGGATTGCAAATAAAAATGGCCTTGGTTTTCGATGAAATTAATTTTTCAAATTCTTCTATTGGCGGCAAGGCAAAATTATTCTCAATTTTTGAAATCACCGGAACAACTTTCACGCCTGAAGCCGTTGAAAAGCCAAGGTAATTCGCGTAAAACGGTTCGGGAATAATGATTTCGTCACCCGGATCGGTAATGCTTCCCATAGCAAACAACAATGCTTCAGAACCTCCTGTAGTGACAATAATTTCATCCGAAGTTACCGGGATATTCCTTTTAATATAATAGTTTGCGAGCTTTTTTCGATATTCCTCAGAGCCTTCAGAACGGCTGTAAGCAAGCACTTCAACAGTATTATTTTTTACCGCATCAAGCGCTTCTTTTGGAGTTTTTATATCTGGCTGCCCAATATTCAAATGAAAAACTTCAATTCCTCTTTTTTTTGCATTTTCAGCATAAGGAACCAATTTTCTGATTGGAGATTCGGGCATAGTTGCACCTTTAATTGAGATTTTAGGCATCGTATTTTATTTATAAATAGTACACTACAAAATTGCGAAATTAATTTTAAAATTCTAGCCTTTTAAGTGCATTTGTTAAAGGTTAAAATTATTATAAAAGTTATGTTATCCTGATGTGTTTTTGTAACTTAACAAAAAATTAAAGGCATAATATATTGAATTCCTATTTTAGAACTGCAGTTTTATCGATTATACTTTTATTTATGGCAACAGATGCGAATTCGCAAAGCAGGTTTCAACTTGAAAATGCTTCAGAAAGGCAATCCATTTCGTTTAAGTTGTTAAATAATTTAATTGTATTTCCTATTGAAGTCAATGGAAGGCCGTTGAATTTCATACTTGATTCAGGTGTAGGTTCTACTTTGTTATTTAATTTACACAGCCAGGATTCTGTAATGCTTCATAACAAGGAAAAAGTTAAATTACAAGGATTGGGTAGTGAAGAATCTGTTGAAGCAGTTTTGTCCAAGGGCAACCTGTTTACCTTCGGAAACATTAGGGGTTATAACCAAAGTTTATACCTTATTTTGGATGACAGTTTCGATTTATCCTCGAAACTTGGAATTACCATTCACGGAATTATTGGCTATGAAATTTTAAAAGATTTTGTTGTTGACATTAATTATGGCACAAAACGCATCAACTTTTACAAACCTGACAACTACAAGCATAAAGTTTGCAAAAAATGCGAAACATTCGGGCTGGACTTTTTTAAGCTAAAACCGTATATAAATGTGGGTGTAAAATTTGACTCGGTTTCGGCTAAAACCATTCCTGTCAAATTGTTGATTGATTCTGGCGGAAGCGACGCTTTGTGGCTGTTTGAAAATAGTCATCCAGACATTTTGTCTCCAAAAAAATTTTTTATTGATTTTTTGGGAGAAGGGTTAAGTGGTGCTGTGTATGGGAAAAGAGCGAAACTTGAAGCATTGGTAATTGGTAAATTTGAATTAAAAAATCCAACAGTCTCTTATCCGGATTCGTCATCTATTTCTTATGCGCGAATTTTTGAAGAAAGAAACGGCAGTTTGGGCGCGTCTGTTTTAAAGCGATTCAACATAATATTTGATTATAAAAACAAGAAAATATCCTTAAAACCAGGAAGTTATTTTAAAGAACCTTTTAGGTACAATATGAGTGGGATTGAACTTGTTTATAACGGAAAGCAATTGGTAAAGGAACAAAATTATGCGTCAATAGGTTTATCAGATAACAAAGCCAACAAGCAAAATACGGTTCTTTTGGATTACAATTATAAATATACTTTTAAGCCTTCCTATAAAATTCATAGCATACGCGAAGGTTCACCTGCATACAATGCCGGTTTGGTTGCTGGAGATATTGTGATAAAAATTAATGGAAAATTTACACATGAATTGCCTTTGGATGAAATTATCGGAAAATTTTTTCAGAAGGAAAATACCAAAATTTCATTGGTAGTAGAAAGATTTGGAAAAGATTATGAATATCATTTTTTATTAAAAGATATGCTAAAATAAAAATGACCTTCATTGCTGAAGGCCATTTAGTATAAATCTGATTTAAATTTACTATTTTAATACGATGCCTTTAATCTGTAGCATTTTAACAGGTTCATTAGCATTCGAAGCAACGGTAATCGATTTTGAAAAACCTCCAGGTCTGTTGGTGTCATACTTAACTTCAATCTCACCACTGTCACCAGGCATAATAGGTCCGGCTGGTTTTTTTGGAACGGTACAACCGCAACTTGATTTAATGTCACTAATCAC
>DATIRG010000034.1:0-1945 GCA_035470005.1 Lutibacter sp.
CTTCATTTTGAAAAAAATCATTATAAATGGCAAATCTTTCTTTAGAAATAGAATCAATTTTAGCCTGAAAATCTTTTTCATTCAAATTAAAATTGCGGTACATCATTCTTTCCTCCTTCTCATTTTGCAAATATAAATTTATTAGAAATTCATTTTTAGCACTTCCTTTTCCACTAAACACAAGTGATTGGTCAAAATCCCACGTATTAAGTCGCACCAAAATACTGTCTGCCGGCTCTAAATACATATATTGAAATTCTGTTCCATGCTTGAACGCATATAAACCTTCCTGCAATGAAGGAATTTCGGTTAAAAAGCTATTATTTTCATCAAGCAACAACGTATCCAAAACTTTCTCGTCTTTTAAAAGCAGCACAAAGTTTGTTTTCGGATTAATAATTTGTCCGCCAAAATAAGTCATGGCATTTTCGTTGGTTTTTATGCAACCAAAAGTTAAAAATACTAATATGACATAGAAAATGTACTTCATAAAAGTTTATTTAAAACAAAAATACAACCATCTATTTGGCCATCTTGTTAATGAGTTGTTAAAAGTGGCGGCTTAGTTCTAGTTACAACAGCATTTGCGTTAGGGATTACTTCACCTCTTTATTTATTTTTTATAGGAGTTCAGTGAACCATGTTTGCAGTGAAAACCCTTTTTTGAAGCTCTTTTTGCTTCAAAAAAGGTTGTAACGAAAAGCCCGACCCTTGCGGGAACGCCCAAAATAACCAAATAAAAGTTACTGCATATATTAGAAATAAACCAATGTAGCGGGAAATCATTTGAAACCAAAAAATTAACTTTTAGTATGCTATTTTTTTTATAAATCTATTTCACTACTTTTGCAAAAATTTTAAAAACTTATTTTATAATGCTTTCAGTATCAAATTTATCTGTTCAATTCGGCAAACGCATTTTATTCGACGATGTAAACACAAAGTTTACCGTTGGTAACTGCTACGGAATTATTGGTGCCAATGGTTCAGGAAAATCAACATTTTTAAAAATAATTTCAGGCAAAATTGATCCAACGGCCGGACAAGTAATTTTGGATAAAGGCAAACGCATGTCTGTGCTTTCCCAAGATCACTTTGCATTTGATGAATATCAGGTGTTGGATACTGTAATGATGGGAAATAAAAAATTATTTGACCTTAAAAAAGAGTTGGATGCCATTTATGCAAAAGAGGATTTCTCTGAAGAAGACGGCATAAAAGCAGGTGAATTGGGTGGTGATTTTGAAGAAATGGGCGGATGGAACGCCGAAAGTGGTGCAGCAACTTTATTGTCATCTTTGGGAATTAAAGAAGATTTGCATTACTCTTTAATGAGCGATATAGACGGAAAAACAAAATTGCGTATTTTATTGGCGCAGGCGTTGTTTGGTAATCCGGATGTATTAATTATGGATGAGCCTACCAACGACCTGGATTTTGAAACCATTGGCTGGTTGGAAAACTTTTTGGCAAATTATGACAATACCGTGATTGTGGTTTCGCACGACCGTCACTTTTTAGATGCGGTTTGTACACATATTTCAGATATAGATTTCGGAAAAATTAACCATTACTCTGGGAACTACTCTTTTTGGTATGAATCGAGCCAATTGGCGGCCAGACAAAGAGCGCAGCAAAGTAAAAAAGCCGAAGACAAAAAGAAAGAATTAGAAGAATTTATCCGTCGTTTCTCTGCCAACGTTGCAAAATCAAAACAAGCAACCAGCCGTAAAAAAATGATTGAAAAGTTGAATGTTGATGAAATAAAACCATCAAGCAGAAGGTATCCTGCCATTATTTTTGAACTTGAAAGAGAATCTGGTGATCAAATATTAAACGTAGAACATTTGTCAAAATCAGCTGATGATGGCGTTTTATTTAAAGATATTAGCTTTATATTGAATAAAGGCGATAAAGTGGCTTTGATTTCCAGAAATTCAAGAGC
>DATIRG010000035.1:0-10207 GCA_035470005.1 Lutibacter sp.
GTTAACCACTGATTTGCATAGGCAAAGGGAAGTTTCGATTTGAAACCGCCTTCGTTTATGATAATTTGCTGGCTTAAAATCCCGGTTGTTTCCGACCTTCCCAAATAATCGTATTGGAATAAATAATCTGTTGGCCTGTCAAGCGCGAAACTAAAAAAATCTGTTTCAGTATTATTAGACAAAAAAGCGCCTGCGAAAATTCTGAAATCAAATTGTCTGTTGGTATCTGTCAATAAACGGTAATGACCCGTGGCAGATACTTTGCTGAATTTATTGGCAATTTGAATTCCGGTTGAAAATCTTAGGTCATCTATAATATTGGGTCTTGAATAGCCATAGTTTATATTGAAAATATTGTATTTATTGGTTTCAATATGCTGTATTTGCGTCGGAGATTTTTCGCGATCAATCATAACATAAGAAGCGTTAATAGCTCTGTTGCTTACATCTCTCAAATTTTTTCTTTTAAATTCAAGAATCGCAAACGGCGTAAGCGTGCTATAACTAAGGTCTTTGGCATATTGAAAACTGCTGCCCGAAATTCCGGTTAAAAATCTATTTATTTTTTTATCTTCCGGCAAATACTCATAAAGTAAAGAAAAGGTTCCGGAAGATGCATTGCTTTTTGTGCCATAGGAAGGCGTTATTTTATATTGAAAATTTTTGTTTAAAATCGTCCTGTTTGAGAAAGACATCCCCAAAACCAAGCCATCATAATAATTGTATCTGGCTTCCGGCGTATAAAAAATTTGATTGTAATACGGATTTTCTATATCCTTCATAAATTTTAGCTGCACAGGCCTGTTAAATAATTTTTTATCAATATTTTTCCAGTTGTTTCTTAAATTGTATTCGGGCAAATAGAATTCGTGATTTAATGAAAGTCGGTCAAAACCATTGGTTGGGATGGTTATTTTTGTTATTGAATCTATGTCAACCAACCATTTTTTAAATTTGATTTCTTTGCCATGAATGCCGTATAACTGAATAGGCGCTGTAAAGTTTCGTTTATTTAAAATGCTAATTTCTAGTGAATCATTTTTTTTGACTATTTTTTTAATGGTATAATCAACTTTTTTACTGGTGTTTAAATAATCTGTTCTAAACCAGTCAATATCTTTAGGCGTATCAATTAAATTTAAAAATAAATCACTTTGGGTGATTTGTCCGGAATATTTTTCTGAAAAAACTTTAATGGCATTGAAGATTGCAGTTTCTCCCAAATAATTTTCCAAATATTGAATTCCCAATCCGGCCTTATACTTATTTACAATTTTTCTGTTGAAATTTGAGAGGGAATCAGCAGGCGTTGTTAAAGGCTGGTCCAAGTTTTTTCGTGCCGCAAATTGATAAACAAAAGGATATTTATCGTTAAAATCAATTTTGGCCAAATTAAAGCTTTTGACACCCCAAATTTTTGAAATATCTCCAATCGCTCTAACTTCAGGATAATATTTTTCGACATATTTGATCATTAAATAAGTTTGCAAACCATCTGCAAGCCAGGCATCTTTTCTTTGATTAAATAAAAAAACATTGTCAATATATTTTCTGCTTAAAATTTTAAATAGCTGAATATCAAACTCAAAAGTATCATTAAATGGTTTTAAAAATGTCGGCAACTGGTTAAACCCATAAACCGGATTTTTTTCATAGTCGATTTTATTGATGAGAAGTTTTTCATGCGGATAAGCACCTAAATAAGATTCAATAAAAGAAAGTTCCCTGTTGATAATCTCTGTTTTGATGAGCGGATGCAATTTTTTTGAGTCGATGTTTGTAATTAATTTTACCGGATTAGAATTATAAGAAACGAAATCATTTTGTTTGGTGATGTTTAAGGCAATGTCCTGTCTGTTTTTTCCAATTAATTTATAGTTGTTAAAATTGGCCAGAGAATCAACAGAAAAGGTTAAATCACTGTTTAACACATAGTCTTTCGGCAATTTAATGTTGATGAGGTAATTTGTAAAATCTACATACAAATCATCCATATCCAAGTTATTTTGAAGTTGCCATTCGCCATCAAAAACAGCCGGAATTAAGTACCAATACCTTAAATTATAGCCAGTTTTATTTACACCATAATTTGTAAACTTATCATTGGGGATTTTTATGGTATAGGTTGCAATTATTTTTATGGATTCTTTTGGTTTTAAAGATTGCTTCAGATTGATTTTCAAGATATCCGGATTTTGCGCTGTAATTTCCCAGGTAACAAGATCGTAATTGACCGAAAAACTGTTTATTTTTGAGCTTCCTCTGTGTTTTTCATTGGCAAAATGAAATGTTTTTGAATAATTTTCAATAAAACGATTGGCCAATGGCGTATTTTTATCCTTATAGGCATTTGCCCAGTTATGAAAATAGACCGCGTTTAAAGTACTGTCGGATTTATTGTAAAAATTGATTTCCTGCTGTATTTTGAGTTCGTTTGTTTGAATATTTAAAACAGCAAGTATCGTGGTATTATTTGTTTGGGAATACATTGTATTCAAACAAATAAAACCAGATAAAAGCTTTAAAAGCAGGAGTTTTTTCAAAGGTTTACTTAAAAATTAGGGCTTAAACTGTATTTTTTATAGAAGGTGTTTATCACTTCCAAAACTTCATCTTCCGTATCAACAATTGAAATTAAATTGAGATCTTCCAAACTAATTGATCCCTCTTTCACCAACGTATTTTTTATCCAATCCATCAATCCCGACCAATATTTTGTTCCAACCAAAACGATTGGAAATTTTCCAATTTTTTTTGTCTGGATTAAGGTGATTGCTTCAAAAAGTTCATCCATAGTTCCAAAACCTCCGGGCATCACCACAAATCCCTGGGAATATTTTATGAACATCACTTTTCGAACAAAAAAGTAATCAAAATCCAAACTTTTATCGGAGTCAATATACGGATTGTCATGTTGCTCAAACGGCAATTCAATGTTTAAGCCAACGGAAGTTCCTTTGCCACGATGCGCACCTCTGTTTCCTGCTTCCATAATTCCCGGACCGCCACCGGTCACAATTCCGTATCCATGAGTTGTTAAATTGTACGCAATATTTTCAGCCAATATGTAATATTCATGGTCCTCTTTTATACGGGCAGATCCAAAAATAGTAACGCAAGGCCCAATTTTGCTGAGTCTCTCAAATCCTTCAACAAACTCTGCCATAATTTTAAATATGGCCCAAGAGTCGTTGGTTTTGATTTCATTCCACGTTTTTTGTTTGAATTTCTCTCTTATTTGTCTGTCCTCATTTGTCATAATTATGCTGAAATTTCTATATTATTTGATAAAATTCGGAATTTTTTATGAAAACCTGCGGGCTAATTTAATTCTTTTTTTAAGAATTTGGCCGTATAGCTTTTTTTATGTTGACTTACTTCTTCCGGCGTTCCAAAACAGATGAGCTGTCCGCCTTTTTTTCCGCCTTCCATGCCAATGTCAATCACGTGGTCGGCAAGCTTTACAACATCTAAATTGTGCTCAATCACCAAGATGGTGTTTCCTTTGTTTGCCAATTTATTTAAAACTTCCATAAGCACCCGAATGTCTTCAAAATGAAGTCCGGTTGTTGGCTCATCTAAAATATAAAAGGTGTTTCCAGTGTCTTTTTTAGACAATTCCGAAGCCAATTTAATGCGTTGCGCTTCACCACCCGATAACGTTGTGGATTGCTGCCCCAGTTTTATATAGCTTAAACCAACATCTTGGATTGTTTTAAGTTTTCTGTAAATTTTGGGAATGAGTTCAAAAAATGAAGTCGCTTCTTCAATGGTCATATTTAACACATCGGAAATTGATTTTCCTTTGTACCTAATTTCCAATGTTTCTCTGTTGAAGCGTTTTCCCTGACACGTTTCACATTCTACATGAACATCGGGCAAAAAATTCATTTCTATCACACGAACGCCGCCGCCTTCACAGGTTTCGCAGCGTCCGTCTTTTACGTTGAAAGAAAATCGGCCTGGTTTGTAACCTCTAATCGCAGCTTCGCTTGTTTTAGCAAACAAATCTCTGATTTCGCTGAAAACACCGGTGTAAGTCGCCGGATTTGAACGTGGCGTTCTGCCAATCGGAGATTGATCAATAGCAATTACCTTGTCAATGTATTCCAATCCTTCTATGGATTTGTAAGCCATCGGTTTTTTTACCCCGTTGTAAATATGTTCGTTTAATATCGGGTATAAAGTTTCGTTGATCAAGGTCGATTTTCCGCTGCCTGAAACGCCGGTCACGCAAATTAATTTTCCCAGCGGGAATTCAACAGTAATATTTTTCAAATTATTGCCGGTTGCGCCTTTTAAAACCAATTTGTGTCCGTTTCCTGCACGTCGTTTTTTAGGAACTTCAATGGATTTGGTGCCGTTCAAATAATCAGCCGTCAATGTGTGGTGCTGTTTAAGTTCTTCATAAGTTCCTTCACTCACAATTTCTCCACCGTGAATTCCTGCGCCTGGTCCAATATCGAGCACAAAATCGGCATGCTGAATCATTTCTTTATCGTGTTCCACCACAATTACGGAGTTGCCGATGTCGCGTAAATTCAACAATGAATTTATTAATTTCTGATTGTCGCGCTGGTGCAATCCAATACTTGGCTCATCGAGAATATAAAGTACGCCTACCAATTGGGAGCCAATTTGCGTGGCAAGCCTGATGCGTTGTGCTTCACCGCCCGACAGTGATTTTGAACTTCTGTCAAGAGTTAAATAATCCAAACCAACATCCAATAAAAACTGAATTCTGGTTCTTATTTCTTTTAATATTTCTGTCGCAATTTTGATTTGTTTTTCTGATAATTTTTCTTCAATATTGGCAAACCAATTCGCAAGTTCGTTTATGTCGAGCTGCGCCAATTCTGATATATTTTTTTCGTTGACCTTAAAATACAAGGCTTCTTTTTTCAGCCGTTTTCCATCGCAGGTTTCACAATTAATCTCATCCATAAATTCATTCGCCCAACGTTTTATGGATGTGGAATCGCTAGTATTGTATTGATTTTCAATAAAATGAATAATTCCTTCAAAATCAATTTCATAAGTTCGGGTAATCCCTGCTGTTTTTGAAATAATGTCGAATTTTTCGTTTCCGCCATTTAAAATGATTTCTAAGGCTTCAGCAGGTATTTTTGAAATTGGATCGCTTAACTGAAAATGATATCGGTCGGCAATTAACTGAAGCTGTTTGAAAATCCAGCTGTTTTTTTGTTCACCAATGGGCTTGATCCCGCCATTTTTGATGGAAATTTTTGGGTCTGGAATTATTTTTTTAATATTCACTTTATCTATTTTTCCCAATCCGTTGCAAGTTTCGCAAGCGCCTTTTGGAGAATTGAAAGAAAAGGAATTCGGTTCCGGATTTGGGTAGGAAATCCCTGTAGTGGGACACATTAAATCGCTGCTGAAATAACGTGGATTGTTGGTTTCATGTTCCAAAATCATCACCACATTGTCGCCGCTATATAATGCAGTTGCAATGCTTTCTTCCACTCTTTTTTCTGAAGCTTCATTTACCGTCAACCTGTCAATCACAATTTCAATATCGTGTGTTTTGTAACGGTCAAGACGCATTCCTTTTGTGATTTCCATCAGTTCCCCATCTACCCTGACACGCACAAAACCTTGTTTTGAAATTTGTTCAAAAAGTTCCCTGTAATGCCCTTTTCTCGATTTAACAATGGGCGCCAGAATCACTATTTTTTTATCTTCAAATTCCTTTAAAATAAGTTCTTTTATTTGCTCATCGGCATAACTTACCATTTTTTCATTGGTGTTGTAGGAATAGGCATCAGCTGCTCTCGCATAAAGCAGCCGCAAGAAATCGTAAATTTCTGTGATGGTTCCCACGGTGGAGCGCGGACTTTTATTTGTTGTCTTTTGTTCAATGGAAATAACAGGGGAAAGACCGTCAATTTTATCAACATCCGGCCGTTCCAAACCGCCTAAAAATTGCCTTGCATAGGCCGAAAAAGTTTCAATATACCTGCGCTGTCCTTCCGCATAAATCGTGTCAAAAGCCAAAGATGATTTTCCGCTGCCACTTAAACCGGTAATTACCACCAATTTTTCTCGGGGAATACGAACATCAATATTTTTTAAATTGTGTACTCGCGCGCCTAAGACTTCAATATATTCTGTGTGTTTTGTCATTGGATTTTTAGAAAGTTGCAAAGTTAAAAAAATGTAGCTACAATTTTAGTATGGCAGCACATCTTTATTTTGAAAATTAGTATATTGCGTTAAATTTATAGGCTGTGGGTTGGATAGTTTCTTTACGTCATTTTTTTGAAAAACACGGATTTGCGGTTTCCTCGAGATTTGCTGATAAATTGGGGATTGACGTATCCAATGTTCGCAAATTTTTTATTTATATTTCCTTTATTACCTTAGGATTTTCCTTCGGTATATATTTAACACTCGCTTTTTTATTGCGTTTGAAAGATATGATTTACACCAAACGAAAATCTGTTTTTGATCTATAGCAACTTATGATTTATAAAACAAAATTATATGTTTCAATCATATTTTTTATTTCTGTTGTTTCAATAGGCGTAATCGGTTATATGATTCTTTCTGCAGCCAATTTTTTGGATGCCTTGTACATGACCATCATTACCATGACAACGGTTGGTTTTGGCGAAATACATCCATTAAATCAGCAAGAAAAGATTTTTACTATTTTTTTGATATTAATAAGTATCGTTGTTTACGCTTATTCTGTGACTGCTTTATCTGAATATTTGGTAAATGGGAAACTACTTCAACTTTTAAAATTAAGAAAGGTGCAACAAAAAATTCAAAATTTAAAAAACCACACCATTGTTTGTGGTTACGGGCGTAATGGCAAACAAGCTGTTATAAAATTAAAGAACTTTAATATGCCTTGCGTTGTGATTGAAAAAGACAAAGCCTTAATTGAACAGCTTGAGCACGACAATATTTTATATGTTGAAGGTGATGCGACGCAAGATGAGTCGATACAAAAAGCTGCGGTTCATACTGCCAAAAGTTTAATTACGGCTTTGGCTTCTGATGCTGATAATTTGTTTGTGGTGCTTTCTGCAAGACAGTTGAATAAAGATATGATTATTATTAGCAGGGCTTCAAACGAGTCCTCTATCAATAAATTGAAAATTGCCGGCGCAAACAATATTATTATGCCCGATAAAATTGGCGGTATGCATATGGCATCATTGGTAGTTACGCCAGATTTGGTTGAATTTGTTGAAAAGTTAACAATTCTTGATGAAGGTTCCACAAATTTGGAAGAAATCTCTGTAAATGGTTTGCATACTGAATTTTTAAATAAAACCATCAGGGATTTGGATTTACGCAGAAAAACCGGCTGTTCTGTAATTGGTTTTAAAACCGCGACCAATGAATATATTGTAAATCCGGAATCAGATACAAAATTAACAGCGGATTCTAATTTAATTGTACTGGGAAGACCGAATCAAATTAAAAAATTACGCGAAATACTATAATGCTCATTTATAGCTACTTAATAAAAAAAAAAACAAGTTTTGGGCAAAAAATTTGTAGCAAGCTTTTTTTTTTAGCATCTTCGAAGCATTTTAGAGCTTTTAAAACTAACCAACAAACTATGACTTCAAAATTATTGATACCTATTCTGCTGCTATTCACTGCAGCTGCATTTTCTCAAAATCTTACGGTAAATGAAAATATTGTAAATCCATCCAGCTTAATTAATGATGGGATTCTTGAAGTGAAAGTGCATGGAGGAACACCTCCTTACTCTTATAAATGGAGCAATCAAAGTTCTCCGTTAACTTCCAATAAAGCTTTCGGTTTGGTGGAAGGAGTTCCTTATAGCGTTGTGATAACAGATTCTATTGGCAATACTGTTACCAAAGAATATAAAGTTCCGATGCAAAATATTTCTGAGCGATTTAACGGAACTTTTACGCCGGTTGTTAATGCCATTGCCATGGTTTTATTTTGGGATCCTTTTTCCGCAGTGGGAATTTATGATCCAAATGTATATGTAGAAAAAAAGAATATTCCAATTCCTGGGTGGAGTCCTGGTATTGAAGGACAATTTATGATTAAAAAATGGGTAATTGAGGATGGCGCCAAAGTTAATGAAGGCGATACCATTGCTATTATTTCAAGGGGGGGAAGCGAAATAGTTGGAAGGGCTTTTGTGAGCGGTACTTTAAAACACTTGGCAAAAGAAGGCGGTTCTATTTACAATTCTGAAAAAAAGGGTGATGTGATTGAGGAAGGTGCCCATAATTATGCTGCAGTTGTTTATGATGAAAAAATTGCTTTGCTTCATCCAAATGGAGACCTACAAAAAAAGAATATTCCGTTTATTGTGATTTGGTTGTCTATTGGCGCGTTGTTTTTCACCATTAGAATGAACTTTATAAATATTAAAGGATTTAAACACGCCATTGATTTGGCGCGCGGAAAGTATGATGATCCAAACGCTCCCGGGCAAGTTACGCATTTTCAAGCGCTTGCAACAGCGGTTTCAGGAACTGTTGGTTTGGGAAATATTGCCGGAGTTGCCGTTGCAATTTCTTTAGGTGGCGCCGGTGCAACTTTTTGGATTATTCTTGCCGGATTGCTGGGAATGTCTTCGAAATTTGTGGAATGTACTTTAGGGGTAAAATATCGAGATATCGCTCCTGACGGAAGAGTTTTTGGAGGTCCGATGAATTATTTGCGAAACGGATTGGAAAAACAAAATAAAAAAGTTTTAGGTAAAGTTTTGGCTGGTGTATTTGCTGTTTTATGTGTTGGTGCCTCATTTGGTGGCGGTAACATGTTTCAGGCAAATCAGGCATTTGAAGCCGTTTCCGGACAAATTCCTGAACTGGCCGGCCAAGGATTTTGGTTTGGAATCATTATTTCTATGCTTGTTGCTGCTGTAATTGTTGGCGGAATTAAAAGTATTGCCAAGGTTACCGAAAAAATAGTACCCATTATGGCTTCTATTTATGTGGTTGCCTGTTTGGCGGTAATTTTTATCAACATAGAAAATATTGGACCGGCATTTGTGGCAATATTTGATGGCGCTTTTAGTCCATCAGCCTTAAAAGGCGGTGTTATAGGTGTTTTGATTATCGGTTTTCAAAGAGCTGCTTTTTCTAATGAAGCCGGTGTTGGATCTGCCGCTATCGCGCACAGTGTTGCAAAAACAAACAATCCGCCTTCTGAAGGATTTGTTTCTTTGTTAGAACCTTTTATTGATACCGTTGTGGTTTGTACCCTAACGGCTTTGGTATTAATTTTTACCGGCAAACACGAAGTTGTTGGTATGGGCGGCGCGCAATTAACTTCTGATGCTTTTGGAACTGTAATTTCATGGTTCCCTTACGTATTGACTGTTGCCATATTTTTATTTGCTTTTTCTACCATGATTTCCTGGTCATATTACGGAATGCGTGCTTGGTCTTATTTATTCGGGAAAAGCAAAAAAGCGGAAATGATTTATAAAATGTTCTTTTTAATATTTGTTGTTGTGGGTGCTTCCGTTAGTTTGGGCGCCGTTTTAGACTTTTCAGATATGATGATTCTTGCCATGGCGTTTCCGAATATCATAGGACTCTACCTAATGTCGGGTGAAGTAAGAGCTGATCTGGATGAATACTGGCGTAAATTGAAAGCCGGTGAATTATATAAAGCCCAAAGGGTAGCCAAAAAATAATTACAATAAAATATGAAATTCATAAAATCCCATTTCAGGTACACTAAAAGTCAACGAAATGGGATTTTCTTTTTGTTAATTTTAATCGTTTTTCTTCAAGGTATTTTCTTTTTTGTTGATTTTTCTTCGGATGAAATTATTGTTGTTTCCAATCTGGAAACTTTGTTGTTTAAAAGTGACACTGAACTTCAAAAATTATTCATTTAATCCAAATTTTATTAAAAATTAGAAATTGGAATTATTTGCCAATTCTAAAATATTCAGGCATTATGAACATAAAACCCAATAAAGTTAAAGTTCATTTTATATATAAAATAGAGAAAACTAACTGATTATGAGTATTCTACTACAATTTATTTATTAATTTAAACGATACGTTAATTTTATATAAAAATCCGTAAATTTTTCATACAAATTATGTAACTTAGAGTAGAAATTATAAAATACGTAATTTATAATTTTAAGTTTGTGACCTATAAAAAATTTATTTAAGCTTAAATTTATGGTTTATAAACTGGACCCACCCCTAAAAAT
>DATIRG010000036.1:0-5363 GCA_035470005.1 Lutibacter sp.
GCAATGTCCGGCAAACCGTCTTTTTTAACCAATGGCAGAATCGCTGCTTTTGTTGGCGCCAACACTGCAGGCAACCTTAAAACAGTTCGCAAAGTTCCGTTTTCCAAATCTTCTTCCTGCAAAGAATGGGAAAAAACTGCCAAAAACATACGATCCAATCCAACCGAAGTTTCCACAACGTAAGGCACGTAATGTTCATTGAGTTCAGGATCAAAATACTGTAATTTCTTGCCCGAAAATTTTTCGTGGCTCGATAAATCAAAATCGGTTCGTGAATGAATTCCTTCCAATTCTTTAAATCCAAAAGGAAATTTAAATTCAATATCTGCAGCGGCATCTGCATAATGCGCTAATTTGTCGTGGTCATGAAAACGGTAATTTTCTTTGCCCAATCCCAAAGATAAATGCCATTTTAAACGGGCTTGTTTCCATTCCTCATACCATTCTTTTTGGGTTCCCGGACGCACAAAAAATTGCATTTCCATCTGTTCAAATTCTCGCATGCGGAAAATAAACTGGCGCGCCACAATTTCATTTCTGAAGGCTTTTCCTGTTTGTGCAATTCCGAATGGAATTTTCATCCTTCCAGATTTTTGCACATTCGAGAAATTCACAAAAATTCCCTGAGCAGTTTCCGGACGTAAATATAAATCCATGGAAGCATCAGCAGAAGCGCCTATTTTAGTGCCAAACATTAAGTTGAACTGCTTCACTTCTGTCCAGTTTTTTGAACCTGAGAGCGGACAAACAATCTCCAATTCTTCAATTAGGGCTTTTACATCGGCCAAGTTTTCATCAGCCAAAGATTTTCCCATACGTTTTAAAATGGTTTCGCCTTTTGTTTTATAACCCAAGACTCTTTCATTGGTCGCTAAAAATTGGTCTTTGTCAAAAGTGTCCCCAAAACGTTTTGCCGCCTTTTCAACCTCTTTTTCAATTTTATCATCCAATTTAGCTACGTAATCTTCAATTAAAACATCGGCCCTGTACCTTTTTTTTGAGTCTTTGTTGTCGATTAAAGGATCATTAAAAGCATCGACATGGCCGGATGCTTTCCAAGTTGTTGGGTGCATAAAAATTGCGGCATCCAAACCAACAATATTTTCATGCATTTGCACCATGGCTTTCCACCAATATTCCCTGATATTTTTCTTTAATTCTACACCATTTTGAGCATAATCGTACACTGCGCTCAAACCGTCATAAATTTCACTGGATTGAAATACAAAGCCGTATTCCTTCGCGTGTGAAACTACTTTTTTAAATTGATCATCTTGATTTGCCATGCTGCAAAAATAGTAAAGCTTTTAACACTAAAAAATAAAAAGGTGGAAATAGCCTAAACTATTTCCACCTTTAAAATATAAAATAATCTTAATTTGGAGTTCCTTTTTTACTTTAACACAAATTTGGTTGCTCCAGCAAATTTATTCTCAATATAAATATTTACTGTGTAAGTACCGGCTTTCATAAGGTCTCTATTCACTTCAACCAATGAAATTAAATCAATGGCTTCATTCATATAATTTACCATAGAAAGATCGCTGTAACTTACCTGCGTATTGTTGGAAAGCATAAACTCACCTTTTGGCGACATTGTTTTTCCTTGCGCATTCGCTATTTGGATATAAACCTGACGATCGCCTTTTTCAGCGATATCATTTTTTATTATCGTTAAATTAATTCTTAAGGCATCTGTATTGTTTGCACGGGTAGTTTCCACCAATTTTCCACTGCTGCGCTCTTTCATTGCAAGCACTTTTGCCGAGCCAATCTTCAACTCAGAACCAATTTTAACTTTTTGTGCCAACGTTAAATTTTGTACAGTTAGCGTATCATTTTTGGCTATTTGCTTTGTGATTACAACTTTGGCACTATCTAAATTGGTAGTCAGCAACTGATTTGAGCTTGTTAACGACTCATTTAGCATAAATAATTTTTTGTTAGATTCCTCCAATTTAGAAATTTCGCCTTTGTAACGACGCAACATACTGTAATTTATAACTTTCATATCCTTGATGGAATCTCTTAAAGCGATAATTCGGTCTCTTTCAACGGTCAATTCGGCAGACATTGATGTTTTTTGGGCAATCGCATCTTCATACCTAACGATCATACTGTCTAAATTTTGCTCTATTTCAAGTTTTTCAACTTCAATTTGATCTGTTAACTTTTTATGTTCTGTGTTGGTATAAAAAGTATATGCCAAAGCACCCAATAATAAAACTGCTAACGCGATGATTATCAGCTTGGTATTTGAATTTTTATTTTCTTCCATCATTTAATTGTTTAATTATTTCAATTAAACGTAAAATTACAAATTAAATTATGCCTAACTCACTTTTTTTGAAGTGATTGCAAATGCTATTGCCAAATAATTATGAAAAATCCTTATATTTTCTTCACTTTTATTGACATCTTAAATTTATTTGAATAAAAGATGTACTTTTAATTAAAAGATCTGCTATGAAAATTTTTAAAGATGTTTTTGCCATTTTTTTTCCTGAAGTGTGTTTGGGCTGCGGCGAATATTTAGCAAGTAATGAATCTATTATTTGCTTAACCTGCCGACATGATTTGCCTCTGACCAATTTCAGTTTTGAGGAAAATAATTTAATTGAAAAATCCTTTTACGGAAGAATTCCGCTTGAAAACGCCACATCATTATTTTACTTCTTTAAAAAAGGAAATGTGCAACGCTTAATTCATGAATTAAAATACAAAAAACAACAGCAAGTCGGATCTTTTATTGGTGATTGGCTTGGCGAACAACTTGCTGAAAGTCATCGTTTTGATACTATTGATTGTATTATACCAGTGCCACTTCATCCTAAAAAACTTAAAAAACGAGGCTACAATCAAGTGACAACTTTTGGGGAAAGCCTGTCTAAAAAATTGGCTATTCCCTATCATTCGAATATTTTAATCAGGGTTTCATCAACAAAAACTCAAACAAAAAAATTGCGTCTTGAACGTTGGAAAAATGTGCAGGAGTTATTTCATGTCAATAATAATGCTGCCTTAGAAAATAAACACATCCTGTTAATTGATGATGTAATTACAACTGGAGCTACCCTTGAAGCTTGTTATGATGCACTGAGCCATACAAAAAACCTAAAAATAAGCATCGCTTGTATGGCTTATACCAAGTAAAAAAGTTAATATTAAGCAGCCGCCAATTTTAATGCGTTTTTTTGATAAAATAATTGTTATTTTGTACTTTAATAAAATAAGTATGAGGAATTCTTTGGTTAAGTTTTTGTTGATTTTAATGATAGCGAGTGCGTTTTTTGATTGCGCCAGAAGAGGCACGCCAACCGGCGGATCAAAAGACACGATTCCTCCGGTATTAATAAAGGCAATTCCTGCAAATGAAACTGTTAATTTCAAGGAAAAGCAAATAAAAATATATTTTGATGAATACATTAAACTAAAAGACGTCAATCAAAAATTGGTGATTTCTCCGCCCCAAAAAAACGACCCAATTCTTACTCCGGTTGGTACGGCAAGTAAATTTATCACCATAAAAATTCAGGATACTTTAGATGCAAATACCACCTACGCATTTAACTTCGGAAACAGTATTGTTGACAATAATGAAGAAAATAAATTGGGAAACTTTAAATATGTTTTTTCAACAGGAACTTATGTTGACTCCCTAAATTTGGCTGGAGAAGTGACTGACCCAATGTTAAAAAAAACAGAGAAAGGTGTTGACGTAATGCTTTATGAATACAACGCTTCTTTTACCGATTCAATTATTTACAAACAAAAACCAAGATATATTGCCAATACTTTAGACAGCACTTTGTTTGAATTGACGAATTTACGCGAAGGAAAATATTTGCTTATCGCCTTAAAAGATGCCAATAACAATAAAATTTACAATCCGGAAATTGACAAAATCGGATTCATAAAAGACACAATTGTATTGCCAACCGATCAAAAATATAATTTCACCATTTTTAAAGAAATTCCAAAATTAAAAGTTTTTAGGCCAAAAGAAGTCAGCAAAGGCCGTATTCATTTTGGATTTGAAGGCGATGCTTCTGCTATAAACATTGAGCTTTTAACTCAAAAACCAGCCGATTTTAGGTCCCAAATTGTTTTTGAAAAAGGTAAAGATACGCTCAATTATTGGTATACACCTTTTGAAGCAGACTCTTTGAATTTCCTGGTTTCAAAAAATGATTATTCTGAAAAGTTTACTTTAAGACCAAGAAGCACAAAAATTGATTCCCTTAAAGTCACCCAAAATGCAACCGGAACCTTACATTTAATTGATACTTTCTCCATCGCAACAAATACACCTATTGTGAATTTTGACAGGTCCAAGATTAACATCATCAACATCACCAATAAAGATACAACGGCAGTCGATTTTAAGGAAACATTGAACGACTCTAAAACAAAATTAACGCTGAATTTCGACAAAACACACAATACAGAATTCAATATTGAGTTAAAGGCTAAAGCTATTACAGACATTTTTGGCCTGTCAAATGATTCAATCGTCTTTAAATTAAAAACAAAAACACCTGAAGACTATGGCATCATCAATATTGATTTGACGAGCACAAAAAACACGGCTTTAATTGTTGAATTGCTAAATGATAAAGACGTTTTAATAAGATTGGTAAAAATAGCCAAGCCTCAAAAGGTAATTTTTGATTTGTTGTCTCCCGGAAATTATGGTGTAAGGGTAACATTAGACGAAAACAATAATGGCGTATGGGACACGGGAAGTTTCTTGGAGAAACGGCAACCTGAAGTAGTGAAATATTATGACAAAAAAATCGAATTAAGGGCCAATTGGGATGTAAATGAATTGTTTATCTTAGATTAAATTTATTTAATATTGTGAATACTGAAGTTTTTATTACATTTGAAACAACTAAATTTTTATGTTTTTGAATAAATTTATAAAAATAGCAACCCCAATACTTTTTTTGGTTGTTTCCTTTGGATTAAAAGCCCAAAGTGAAAAGAGCCATGAAATTGGTTTTATTACCGGTTCGGCATCATTTACAACAGACTACGGGCAGCGAAATAATTTCAAAGCAAATGTTGGCGGAAATGTTGGCATGGGTATTGGCGTTATTTATTATTTAAATTTTACCGATTATCGTTACCGATGGAACCTACGCACCAGTTATTTTGCAGAACATTTTCGTGTTCGTGCAGAAGCATCATATATGTCTGCCGAATTAGAGCATTTTGGCGAATATGCCGAGAGTCCTGGAGAGTGGGGAGACCGATTGCGAGCGCATACCGGCAAAACATATTTGATGAATTTGGGTGCTCAAATGGAGTTTCATTGGGTTGATATTGTAGATTTTGGTTCCAGAAGAATTCCAGATCTT
>DATIRG010000037.1:0-3979 GCA_035470005.1 Lutibacter sp.
AATAATCAGGATTGCTCATTTTTAAATCGACAGTATTTATAACTGCGATATCAGATTGCACCGCATTTGGCATATTGATAAAGTTCATTTCGGTTTTGGCAACGTCAGTCACTTTTGGAATTTCATAGGCAGGAATTGTTCCTTTTTTCCAGTTATTGAAATGTTTGGTAACCTGAGCTTTCACGTCTTTAAAATTAACATCTCCCACAATCACCAAATAAGCATTGTTTGGTTTAAAATAAGTGGCATAAAAATTTTGAACGTCAGCCAGTGTTACATTTTTAACAGAAGCTTGAGTTGCAAATTCTCCGTAAGGATGATTTTTTCCGTAAACCAAAGCATTTTGTGCTTTTGCGGCGATCCCTGCCACGCTATTTTCGCCCGATTTAAGATTTTCAAGAAGTTTGACTTGTTCTTTTTCAAATTCTTCTTGGGTAAGTAGCGGATTCTGAACAGCATCAGCCGTTAATTCTAAAATTCGTGGAAAAAATTTAGACAAGGTATTGAAGTTGGCACTTTGGCTGCCAATATTTAAATTAGCACCTAAAAAATCAATTTCTTCATTAAAAGCGTCTTTTGATATTTTTTTGGTTCCATTTCCCATCATTTCTCCGGCAATAGCTGTTAATCCAGCCTTTTCGCCTTCAAAAACAGGACCGTTGTCCAAAATTAAGGTGGCAGAAACTCGTGGTAATTTACGATTTTCAACAACCATTACTTTTAATCCGTTTTTAAGTTCAAAAGTTTGTGGCTTACCTAATTGTATAGCTGGTGCAGGCCCAGCTTTTGGTTGTTGTGATCTGTCTATTTGTGCGGTTGCTCCAATTGACAGTAAAAACAAGGTAATTAAAGCTATAAATTTATTTTTCATCTGTGTATTTTTTATACTCAATTAATAATTTATTGATCATTTTTTTTAGGCAAGTAGTCTAAAATTAATCTTTGATTAGGATTTAGATATTTTTTAGCGATGTCCTGAATTTCTTCACGAGTTATAGATCTATAAATAGTAATTTCATCATTAATTAAATTGGTATTTTTGTAAAGCATATAATTTTCAGCTAGAGAATTGGCGATACCTTCAACACTTGAATTTGAATTCACAAATTGATTTTCAAATTTATTTTGTAATTTTTGAAATTCTTTTTCTGAAATTAATTCAGTTTGAATTTTCACAATCTCTTCATCCATTTCTTTTACCAAATCATCTAAAGTATTTTCACCCAATGGAAGTGCCAATACAATATAAGCACCATAATCTTCCAATGAGTAATTGAAAGCCGCTATTTGTAAGGCCTTTTTCTTTTCATCAACTAATTTTTTATAAAGTCTGGAACTTTTGCCATCACTTAATATAGATGAAATCATATCCAAAACTCTTGCATCTCTAGTTTTCATAGAAGGCGTTCTGTAAACTGTAAATACAGCTGGAATTTGAATATTCGGATCTTCATAGGTTACTTTAATTTCTTCTACAATAGGATTTTCAATTATTTTTGACCGAACAATATCTTCACCTTTTGGAATACTTCCAAAATAGTCTTCAATCATTTTTTTTGCATTTGAAGTTTCAAAATCTCCTGCAACTATTAAAACCGCATTATTTGGAACGTAAAATTTCTTATTAAATGCTTGAAATTCTTCCAAAGTGGCAGCATCTAAATGATCTAATGAGCCAATGGTTGTCCATTTATAAGGATGATCTTTAAACAAATTTTTGAAAACTTCACCTGTCCATTGACCGTATGGTGAATTATCAACTCTTAATCTTTTTTCTTCTTTTACAACTTCATTTTGGGTATCAACACCAATCTGGTTAATGATAGGATGCATTAATCTTTCAGATTCCAACCACAAACCTAATTCCAAATTATTTGAAGGAAAAACCTCATAATAATATGTTCTGTCTTGAGAAGTGTTAGCGTTGTTTGTTCCTCCATTCGATGAAACAATTTTGAACCATTCACCTCTCTCAATATTTTTTGTTCCCTCGAACAAAAGATGTTCGAAAAAGTGTGCAAAACCAGTTCGTTCAGGGTTTTCATCTTTGGCACCAACATGGTACATTACTGAAGTAATTACAACAGGAGCCGTATTGTCTTTGTGTAAAATAACATGCATGCCGTTACTTAAATCATACTCTTCAAATTCTACTTTTTGGGCGAATAGGCTAACGCTTAAAAAAAGCGCTAAAGAGCTTAAATAGATAATTTTTCTCATAGGTGTTAATGGTTTAATTTAATTAATGTTGCGTATAGGACGCATTTGTTATTTGGTTGTTACAATTTTGAAGCGGAAATAGCGAATTCATTTTGTGGTTATTTCATAGCAAATTGAATTTCAAAGTTATCATTTTTTTTTAAAAAAGTGAAGAATACTTTAAAAATTAACCAAATCTTAATAAATACTATAACTTTTGGGCACAAGTAGTGACTAAAGTAATAATTGTCAATTTTAGATGATTCATTTTAATTCAGGTTGCGTTAGTGATTGCAACGAAAATCCTTTTTTGAGGTTTTTCGCCGAAAAAAAGATTGCAGTGTAAAGCACGCCCGCCTTTTCGGCGGGAACGCCAAAAAAATTATGGGTAGGATTCCTGCAATTTTAAAAAGCTTAAGATGAGCAATTTATTTGAAGTGAATTTGTTTTGCAGAAATAAGAAAAAAGACATATATTTGCACCCGCCTAAGTAGAAAAGGCAATCAATTTAATTAATAAAGCGAATAAAAACAAAGCTTATGTACGCAATTGTAGAGATAGCAGGGCAGCAGTTTAAAGTAGCAAAAGACCAAAAAGTTTACGTACACCGTTTACAAGAAGAAGAAGGAGCAAGTATTTCTTTCGATAAAATTCTTCTTATAGGCGATAATGGTACTATAACAGTTGGCGCCCCAGCTATAGATGGAGCCGAAGTAACGGCCAAAATTTTAGGTCACCTTCAAGGTGATAAAGTAATCGTTTTCAAAAAGAAACGTAGAAAAGGATTCAGAAAAAAGAATGGCCATCGCCAGGCTTTAACTGAAATTCAGGTTGAAGGTATTTTTGCAAGTGGCGAAACTAAAAAAGCTGCTAAAAAAGAAGCACCTAAAGCTAAAGTTGAAGCAGTAAAAGAAACTGTTGCTGTTGATTTAGAATCAATGACTGTTGCTGAATTAAAAGCTTTGGCTAAAGAAAAAGGTATTGAAGGATACACTTCTTTGAAAAAAGCAGAATTAATTGAAGCATTAACTAAATAAGAACCAAAATTTTAAAACCATAAGGTCATGGCACATAAAAAAGGAGTAGGTAGTTCGAAGAACGGTAGGGAATCGGAATCGAAACGACTAGGAGTAAAAATATTTGGTGGACAAGCTGCAATTGCAGGAAACATTATTGTTCGTCAAAGAGGAACTCAACACCATCCTGGTGATAACGTATATATGGGAAAAGACCATACTTTACACGCTAGAGTGAACGGTTTGGTGAAATTCTCAAAAAGAAAAGACAATAAATCATTTGTTTCTATCGATCCAATCGAAGCATAACATTTAGATTTTAACTATTCTAAAAGCCCAAAATTAAATTTTGGGCTTTTTTTTATGCGCTATTTACTACATTTGCGCTTATGTACTTTTTATACGACTTACTTATTTTGTTTGCCGGTTTTGTGTTAAAAATAACGGCGCTTTTCAATAAAAAAATCAAACTTTTTATTGATGGAAGAAAACAAACTTTTACCAAATTACAAGCGGAAATTGCCAAAACGGATGATGTGATTTGGATGCATTGTGCTTCTTTGGGCGAATTTGAACAGGGAAGGCCAATTATTGAAAAACTTAAATTAAAATTTCCATTCAAAAAAGTGGTGCTCACTTTTTTCTCGCCTTCAGGCTATGAAGTTCGAAAAAATTATGAATTTGCCGATGTGGTTTGCTACTTGCCTTTAGATTCCGCACAAAACGCGAAAAGATTTCTTGATATTGTTCATCCGCAACTGGCC
>DATIRG010000038.1:0-2133 GCA_035470005.1 Lutibacter sp.
ATGATGACGCATACGGCCGCTTCTGATTTTGCCAAAAACGGCATTTATATCAACGCAGTGGATACCGGTTGGGTTACCGATGAATATCCGGTGGACTTATCCAAACATAAAATAGAAGTGCACGATTTTCAGCCGCCTTTGGATATTGTTGATGGCGCTGCACGTGTGATGGATCCGTTATTCGACGGTATAAACACAGGAAAACATTGGAGCGGAAAATTCTTAAAAGATTATCGCCCGATAGACTGGTAAAAGATAAAACTATGGAAGAACAGCCAAACAATCCGCTTCACGGCGTTAAACTTGCAGAAATACTTCAATTTTTGGTGGCCATGTATGGCTGGGAAGAATTGGGCCAATTAATTAATATCAATTGCTTCAAATCCAATCCTTCCATAAATTCGAGCCTTAAATTTTTAAGAAAAACGCAATGGGCGAGGGATAAAGTTGAAAATCTTTATTTGCGTTCCATTAAATAAAAATTCTAAAATTGTTATTCACATCTGTTTGTAAAAAATATTACTTTTACATGATAAATTTTTAAATATGCCAAATCCAACTTATAAAATAGCCGTTTTACAGCTAAATTTAAATGATATCGCCGAAAATAATTTGAAAAAATGTTTAAGTTGGGTGCGTGATGCAGCAAAACAAGGCGCTGAAGTTATTTCTTTGCCAGAATTGTACAGCAGCCATTATTTCTGTCAAAGTGAGGACACTGATAATTTTGCATTGGCTGAAGAATTGTACAGTACTTCATTCATCGCTTTTAGTGCTTTGGCAAAAGAATTGGGCGTGGTAATCATTGTGCCATTTTTTGAAAAAAGAATGGCTGGAATTTACCACAACAGCGCTTATATTATTGATACGGATGGCTCTGAAGCAGGTTTGTACCGTAAAATGCATATTCCGGACGATCCGCATTTTTATGAAAAATATTATTTTACGCCCGGAGATATCGGATTTAAAACATTTCCCACAAAAAAGGGGAAAATTGGCACGCTTATTTGCTGGGACCAATGGTATCCAGAAGCGGCGCGGTTAACGGCTTTACAAGGCGCAGAAGTATTGTTTTACCCTACTGCAATTGGATGGCATCCTAAAGAAAAAGAACAATACGGCGTAAATCAGCATGGCGCTTGGATGAATGTGATGAAAGGCCATGCGGTGGCAAACGGCGTTTATGTGGCTGCAGCAAACAGAATTGGTTTGGAAAAATACTTGCCGGATACTGATGGCATTGAGTTTTGGGGTTCATCGTTTATTGCGGGTCCGCAAGGCGAAATTTTGGCTCAGGCGTCACACGACAAAGAAGAAATTTTAATTGCCGAAGTAGATTTAAATTTACAGGAAAATGTGCGTCAGAACTGGCCATTTTTAAGGGACAGAAGAATTGACGCCTATGGCGAAATCACCAAAAGAGCCATCGATAAATAATGGAAAATAACAGAAGATTTCCGGCAGAATGGGAAAAACAACAGGGCTTGTTGCTTTGTTTTCCGCACAATGGCAACGATTGGCCAGGGAAATACGGCGCAATTCAATGGGCTTTTGTGGAGTTTATTAAAAAAGTAGCCCAGGTTGAAGAAGTTTTTTTATTGGTTGCCAATGAAAAGTTGAAAGTGAAAGTGATTGGGATGCTTGAAATGGCACACGTAAAAACCAAAAATGTTTCTTTTATCATTCAGAAAACAAACAGAAGCTGGATGCGGGATTCCGGGCCAATTATAGTTAAAAATGGAAAGAATGGGAGGGAAGCCTTAAATTTCAATTTTAATGGTTGGGCAAAATATCCCAATTATAAACTTGACAAATTTGTTCCAGCAAAAGTTGCCGCTTTTTTGGACATTCCGCTAACACAAGCAATGCACAAAGGAAAACCTGTAGTTTTAGAGGGTGGCGCCATTGACAGCAACGGAAAAGGAACATTATTAACTTCCGAAGAATGTTTGTTGCATCCAAGTATTCAAGTCAGAAATAAAAATTTCACCAAAGTCGATTATGAAGCGGTTTTTAAAGAATATTTAGGAATCACCAATGTTATTTGGCTGGGCGATGGCATTGCTGGTGATGATACCCACGGACATATAGATGATTTGTGCCGATTTGTGAATGATGACACCATTATTACCG